>DDBO01000084.1 GCA_002332755.1 Bacteroidales bacterium UBA2030
TAACCGACACCGTTTCATACAAAAGCAAAGTTGACTATTTAGAATTGGTTCGCACTTTATCAAACAACACCAAAACCCCTATTTCATTTGTTGTAAAGATTTTCAATGCTTTAAGTGATGACTTCAAAACCAAAATGCTCTGCAACAATCCTGAAAAGGCACAAAGGGAAATTTCCGAAATAATCAACAAGAACTTAATTGCAATGCTCAAAGCAAACATTAAGTATGACGGTATTAACGGAACAGGTTTGCCAAATGTGTTCAAAACCGATGTTTCGACAGGCTCAACACAGGGGAAAACCTATTTAGATATGGGAAGCACGGGCAAATTTCAAAAAGACATTGCAGGCGATTTCAATTTAAAAACCAAATGGGTATTTGAAGAAGTAATTGAATACGATAGTGATTTCGAATTGAAAATTGTGGAGCAAGACCCCAACATTGATAGCATTGAAATTTTTGCAAAACTTCCACGCCTGAAAATCAAAACCCCTTTGGGCGATTATAACCCCGATTTTTGTTATGCAATTAAAAGCACCCAAGGAAACAAAATATTTCTTGTAGTGGAAGCCAAAGGCTATCAATCCTCAACAGCAATTCCCGAAGAGGAAAAAGCAAAAATTGACTTTGCCAAAAAGTATTTTGAAGCATTAGCCGAACACTACAAAAACCAAAACATTAAAATTTCATTTAAAGAACGAATTAATAGAACCCAGTTGGCCAATTTGATAAACCACATAGGCACATAGTAACACGTAGAAAAAAACACCTATGTTCTCTATGTTTCTATGTGGTTAAAAATATAACTAATTATGAACAAACAAGAATTTATCAACGCAGGATTTTCCGTTGTTGATGGGCAAAACAACGAAAATAAATTATTGAAATTTCTTAAAGAAAACTATCCAAGTGTTATTAAAGACAACGAAATAATCTTACAAGAACTAAAAGCCATCTTAGGATTACCCGTCGATGAAAAAGTCAACGGTTATGGACTTAATTTTGTAGGACGTAATGTTGCCCGAGCCAAATATGCCCAAAAAACACAAAAAGAGCTAAAGCTCAATACCAAAATGAGCAAAAACATTGACACCACGCAAAATTTGGTGCTCAAAGGCGATAACATAGATTGTTTGAAAATCCTTAAAAACCATTACAGCGGGAAAATCAAATGTATCTACATAGACCCACCCTATAATACCGATAGCGATGAATTTGTTTACCCCGATAAATTCGACAAAGAAGAAGCGGAAGTTTTAGGGCTTGTTAACCTAAGTGAAGATGATTTTGCCCGTATGGAATTTAGTTTTAAAACCAAAAAGAGCCATAATGGTTGGCTTTCGTTTATGTATCCTCGCCTATTATTGGCAAGAGATTTATTGAGTAAAGACGGAGTTATCTTTATAAGCATTGATGATAATGAACAAGCAAACCTAAAACTACTTTGTGATGAAATTTTTGGGGAGGAGAATTTTGTGGCTAATATAATATGGAACTCTCGGAAATCTGTTTCAAATGACACCATAGTTTCACTAAATCATAATCATACATTATTTTTTTCAAAGGATATTTCGTTTTTGCAAGAAAACAAATCAGACTATCGACTGAGTGCAACTGAAGATAAATTTTCAAATCCAGATAATGACCCAAGAGGTAATTGGGTTGCAGACCCTTTTGATGCACCCAATATTAGACCTAATCTTACTTATCCGATTGAAAACCCAAACACAAAAGAAATTTATATGCCACCTAAAGGGCGTTGTTGGAGAACTACCAAAGAGGAATATGAAAAGTTATTATCAGAAGGCAGAATTGTTTTTGGTAAAACAGGTAAATCGAAACCACAATTAAAACGATATTTTTCAGAAGCGGAACAAAAAGGACTTGTTGCGAAATCAATATGGGATGATGTTGGAACTACGACTAATGGAACTAAAGAGCTTGAAGGTATTATTGGAGAAAAAGTATTTGATAATCCCAAGCCTATTTCATTTATTTCAAGAATTATCGAAATTGCCACAAGTCAAAACTCTATAATCCTTGATTTCTTTGCAGGTTCAGGGACAACAGGACACGCAGTAATGCAACTTAATGCTAAAGATGGCGGAAACCGCAAATTTATTTTGTGCCAAATAGACGAGCCAATCAAAGAAGATAAACCTGCTTACAAGTTTTGCATTGAAAATAATTTACCTCCAGTAATTTCAAGTATAACAATAGAACGTTTGAAAAGAGCAGGAGAAAAAATAGTCAAAGATGTTGAAGCCGAAAACAGCAAAAACGAATTATTCGAGGAAGACAAAAAACAAGTTCCTGATATTGGCTTTAAAACATTTGATTTGGTGGATGCACCGAAATTAGAAGTAGATGATACAGGGCAAATCAAATTCCCTGAACTTAGCAACGATGCTTTAAGTCGTATTTATAATATGATTTTCACCGTTGGCTTAGACGAACCGACACAAGTTCCCGAAGAAGTAAAGAAAGATTGCATTTACAAAATCGGCAATCATTATTACCTAACCAACAGCGAACAAATTAGCAAAGAAGAATTTGCCGAGTGCATTAAAAATGGCAAAGTATTTATTGACGGGTGGACAGCAAGTTTAAATGGGACATTACTGAATTATAAAGAAGATGTGAAGATTGTGTTTTAAGCCCACGCTTCGTAGTCAAGCACATTTGCAGGTCGCACCAGCCAACGCTAAGACCAAAACCTGCAAAAGAGCTTGCCTACCCCAACGCACGGCTGACAGAAACGATGTAGCAAATTGATAGAAAAATGACTGAAAACAAAGAACACCAGGCGGTAACAAGCGGTATAGTTAATTGCCGGTGCAGTGGGTATTCGAGCGGCACAGCTCGTATCAAAAGTAGTTGTAACTTGATAGGAAAGTGCTTCGAAATCGGCAACTAACCATACCGCCAAACGTTTAGGTATCATAACACTCATGTTTATTGAATTTATTGTAACTCATCAAAGAATTTTCATTCGACAGGGAATTCTGTTGCTATTGGCCCTGTTGTTTCCATGGATAGCCAGTTTGTTTTATCTTTTAGAAATTAATTTAATACCAGGACTAAACCTTACCCCAGCCAGTTTCATTTTTTCCGGAATTTTCTTCCTGTTCTCTATATTATATAGTTCATTTATTGATCTCGTACCCATTGCAATTAAACAGGTGATTGAAGGGCTAAATGATGGCATTATAGTCATTGACCACCGGAATAGACTCATCTATCATAATCTTTCGGCACAATTGTATTTTCTCAAAGGGGATAAACCTGTTATAGGTAAATCGCTGGAAATGATTCCTTTTCATACCATAGAATTAAAATCGCATCTTTTGACGCTTGAACCTGGACATAAACCAGTAGACTTTTTTGATGGGGAAAATTCCAAATACTGGGATATTCAATGCTTGGGGATAGAAAAATTTCCTGCATGCCGTTTGTTTATCTTCAGAGACATTACGCAGCAGAAACTTGCGCAGGAAAAGATTTATATCATGAACGAGGAACTGCGGCAGCTCAATGCTCAAAAAGACCGTTTGTTCTCTATTATTGGCCATGATTTGCGGAATTTTTTTGCCGTAATTCTCGGGCATTGTGAACTGTTGCAGATGGAGCTTGAAGAAGAGAATTACGAAATTATGGCTACCTCTACCCGAAATATTGTTGAAGCGGCCGAAAGAGCTTTAAATCTGCTTGAAAATCTTTTAATGTGGGCTAGGGCCGAGGGTGAGAATCTCATTTTAAATATCGAACTTATTAATTTAAAGACAGTTATCGACAACGTTTTGGCCGAAATGATTCCCAGAGCCATGCAGAAGCAAATCTCTCTCGAAGCCGAAATTGATTCAACACTTGAAGTAGAAAGTGATGAAAATATGCTGATGATAATTTTCCGAAACCTAATATCTAATTCCATAAAATTTACTCCTCGGGGAGGTAGTATTCGGGTATTTGCAAATAATGCTGATGAACAATCAGTTAGGTTAGTGGTTCAAGATTCCGGCATTGGCATTCCACAAGCAATGTTAGAAAATATTTTTAGAATTGACAGTACGACAGGCCGTAGTGGTACAGAAAATGAAAAATCAACCGGGTTTGGGCTTATACTTGTGAAAGAGCTGGTTGGGCTCCTGGGCGGGAAAATTTTTATTGAAAGTGAGGAAGGCAAGGGCACACGGGGGAATGTGATCCTTCCCAAAAAGCATCAGGGCAAAAGAGAAAAATCATTATAAAAGGAACTCATATTAAAGGAATGAATTTATGCAGAATGAATTTTTTTTCAATCAATAGTCCTTTATAATTTCGCTTGTTGAATAATTCGAGGTAATTATGGTAAGCAAGTTCTGGGTATATTTATTAGTCGCTAGTTTGTGTGTGCTTTCTGCAAGAGCTCAGAAAGTAGCTGTCGTATTATCGGGTGGAGGAGCGAAAGGTGTTTGCCATATTGGCTTGTTAAAAGCACTGGAGGAAAACAATATACCTATTGATTATGTAGCAGGTACAAGCATGGGGGCGATAGTAGCCGGGCTTTATGCTGCGGGTTATACGCCTCAGCAGATGGAAGAAATTATGAAAAGTGAAGAGTTTGACCGATGGGCTAAAGGAGAAATTTCTCCTGAGTATTATTATTACTATAAGCGAGACGAAGAGAATGCCCGTTGGGTGTCTATTCGTTTGAGGATAAAGGATGATAAATTGAAGCCACGGCTCCCTTCCAATATAGTGGCACCCTATGAAATGGATTACCAGTTTGTGCAGATTTTTGCTGAAGCCAGCGCAGCGGCAAGATATAATTTCGATAGTCTGATGGTACCTTTTCGGTGTGTAGCATCAGATATTGCTGCTAACAAACCATATGTGCCCGTAAGAGGAAGTCTCGAAAATGCCGTAAGAGCCTCGATGACTTTTCCCTTTTACTTTAAACCCATTACCATCGACGGTCGGCTGCTTTTCGATGGGGGAATGTACAATAACTTTCCTGTTGATATAGCTATACGCGACTTTAAGCCAGATTATGTGATTGGTTGCAAGGCGGCCGGTGACTACGCTGCTCCCGATCCCAACGATGTACTTTCTCAGCTGGAAAACATGCTGATGACAAAAATTCCTTATGAAATTCCAGCCGGCCAAAAAGGGATTATCATTTCACCTGCCCTTTTACCCGTTGCAGTGAATGATTTTAGTAATACACCTGCCTTTATCGATAGTGGATATGTAGCAACCCTGAGGGTTATAGATAGTATCAAAATGTATGTCACACGCCGGGTAAGCCAAGAAGAGAGAGCAGAAAAGCGAGATAAATTTAACCGTCGCAAGCCTCCTATGTTTATTGATACCATTTACGTGAAAGGTGTTAATCCTTCACAGGCAGATTATATCCGTAGTATGCTCCACCATTTACCTGGCCAGCGTATGTTTCAGGAGTTGAAACCTGAATATTTTAAACTGATAGCCGACGAAAGAGTGAGGCATGTTTTTCCTCGTGTCCATTATAATCCTAAGACGGGCCTTTATAATCTTACACTTGAGGCCGAACTGAACGACCCCATTGAAATGGGGTTCGGAGGACTTATAACCTCAGGCCCAAATACCGAGGGATATTTAGAGGCTAAGTATCATTGGCTAGGCCAGAATGCTTCTTCTCTTTCGTTTAATACCTTTTTTGGAAGATTTCATACATCGGGTACGCTCGTGGGCAGAATTGATTTCCCGGATGAATTTCCATGGTTTACCGAGGCGGCGATACAACTTAATCGATACAATTATTTCCCTGTCGGATACATTTTTCTCGATGATATCCTGTCGTCTAACCTCACCCGATTCGATCGTTCGCTTTCGCTGGCCGCCGGTTGGCCAATTACCAACCATGGTGTTTTTAAAGTAACAGGCACACTCGGAGAATGGGGCGCCCGTTATTTTCATACCAATGCTATTAAAAAAGACGATACTCAGGATAAATCAACCCTCGACTACTTTTCAGCCCGCTTTATACTTGATTTCAGTTCGCTGAATTACCGGCAGTATCCTACCGCTGGCTCAAGATTTAAAACAGTGCTCGCCTTTACTACAGGCAACGAAAACCACTTACCGGGAAGTACATCCGTGCAAACCAAACCCTTTGAAGATAAACATGCTTTCATGGATCTGAAACTAACCTATGATAATTATTTTGCAAAAATCGGAAGAGCAAATCTTGGTGCGTTTACTGAATTGTATATTTCAACCCGGCCTTTTTTGAACAATTATACTGCGAGCATGCTTTTGTTACCCCAAATTGAATTGTTTCCAGCAATGAATACCCTGGTTGCCGAAAAATTCCGGAGCAATTCATATGTGGCAGGAGGTCTAAAGAGTGTTTTGCCTTTGGGGGCAAAGATTCATTGGAGGTCGGAAGTGTATTTCTATCAGCATTTTCGTAAACTATTTCAGGACAAGGATCAAAAAGCTTTTTATGGCCCTTGGTTTAGTCATAACAACCTGGCATTCACTACCGCTGTGGTCGCCCATAGTGTTTTGGGCCCCATTAGCCTCAATCTTAATTATATACAAGGGGAATCTTCTCCCTGGTTTATCACCTTTAACCTGGGTTATGTGATCTTTAACAAAGGGGGCCTCGATTTTTAATTTTTTACAAAATGATGGGCAATTTCTTGAATATCAAGATTACCAAAGTTCCCTGAGCTCATCATTAACAGACAGGAATTCTGACCTTCTAATGAATGTAGATATTCATTTAACAGATTTGAATCATTGAATACCAATAGCTGTGGATCGGCAAAGGCTTCCTTTATATCTTCAGGGCAAAGCATGGGTAGCCGTTTCAATTCAATGGCATGGGGATTATAGTAAACCATACGCATATCGGCTGCCTGAAGTGCATTTTGGTACTGAGGTAAAAACTCTTTACTGAGGCTACTGTATGTGTGCAGTTCGAAACATGCTATGATTTTTCTATTTGGGTATTTTTCTCTTAAGGCTTGTGTAGTTGCCCTGACCTTGGAGGGTGCATGCGCAAAATCACGATAAACGGCAGAATCGTAGCCTTGCCTTACCAGTTCAAGGCGGTTGGCTGCTCCGCGGAAATCGGCCATTGATTTAAGGAAAGTTGTCTCTGAAATACCTAACTGTTTGCAGACCAACATTGCTCCATGCATATTCTGCATGTTGTGGCTGCCAAATACACTTACTGGCCAGCGTCGGTCTTCATAAATCACATGGGTTATTCCTTCTTCACTGCTTACCTGAAAGAGGCCTGTGTACGGAATCAGTTGTAAGTGCTTTCCTGCTTTTCCGGCCAGTTGGCTA
>DDBO01000212.1 GCA_002332755.1 Bacteroidales bacterium UBA2030
ATAGCTTATTCAAAGGGAAAAAGGAATTTTGGCTCAATGATAAATTCCAACCCTGGTTCTCGAAATCAGGAGAAAAGCTCTTTCTGGGGTATTATCAACCTTTACCCGAAAAATCAAAAGACACTTTGCTACCCGAAGAAAAACCTATGCTCGATATCTGGAGTTGGACTGATCCCTTGCTGCAGCCCCATCAACATAAAAAGCTTGAAAAAGACAGAAACAAAGCCTTTTTATTAATGTACTCACTTAAAGAAAATGTATTGTTTGAGGCTGGTAATGACAGTATAGAGAATGTGGAGACCTACATGAACGGAAATTCAAATTTTGCTCTTGGTTATAATTACAAACCGTATCAGGCATTGCAATCGTGGGACGATACTTATTATGATGTTTATCTTATTGATTTTCATAACAAAAAACACAAATTGTTATTGCAAAAGCACAACACAGATGCAGCATTAAGTCCTGATGGACAGTATTTTATCTGGTACGACCCTGCACAGCGTCAGTGGTACGTACGTAATTTAAAATCAGACCAAAAACGTTGCCTCACCTGCAATGTTGTCGATGTCTTTCACAATGCTGACCATGATGTCCCATCCTTACCACCTTCCTATGGCTATGCCGGATGGACTACAGGCAATCATCGGGTATTAATTTACTCAGAATATGATATATGGGCTTTTGATCCTGAGGGTAAGGTACAGCCCCAAAATCTTACCAGCAACTGGAGGCAAGCAAGGAAGGTTCGTCTTCGCTATATCAAAGAAAACCCCGATTTGAATTATATCTCTGAACAGGCGCCTATGTTGCTTTACGCATTTGACAAGGATAACAAAGCATCCGGATATTTGAGACTTACAAATTTCATGAACCGACCCGTACCAGATTCCCTATTGGTCGGACCCTTCAGACTTAGCGAACCTCTGAAAGCCAGGTATGCGTCGAGATATCTTTTTCGCAAAGAAACATTTGGCGAATTTCCTGACATATGGGCATGTGGTGAGAGTTTCAGAGATACTGCCAAAATCTCAAACGCCAATCCCTGGCTCAAGGAATACAAATGGGGAAAAGTTCAGCTTGTGAGTTGGACGTCCCTTCAGGGGAAAAAACTGGAAGGATTACTCTATACACCCGATGACTTTAGCCCTTTAAAAAAATACCCAATGATTGTTTATTTCTATGAACGAAATTCCGACGAATTGCATCGTTTCATTTTGCCGCGACCCTCAAGGTCTATAATCAATCAATCCTATCTGGTAAGTAATGATTACCTTGTTTTTGTGCCTGATATTACCTACGGAACCGGAAATCCGGGACAGGATGCCTACGATTGCGTGGTTAGCGGGGTAAACAGTTTGATTGAAAAGGGATTTGTTGACGAGAAACATATGGGTATCCAGGGACAAAGCTGGGGCGGATATCAAACAGCATATATCATCACCCGCACAAACATGTTTGCTTGCGCGATGGCAGGAGCTCCGGTTTCAAATATGACGAGTGCATATGGAGGAATCAGGTGGGAATCGGGAATGAGCAGAATGTTTCAGTACGAGAAGTCTCAAAGCCGCATTGGAGGTACTTTATGGGAAAAACCTTTGAATTACATAAACAACTCCCCGGTTTTCTTTGCTGACCGTATCAATACTCCTTTATTAATGATGAGTAATGATCAGGACGGGGCCGTTCCCTGGTATCAGGGCATTGAATTATTCACCGCCATGCGTCGACTTGGTAAGCCTTGCTGGATGTTGGTTTACAATGGAGAGGAGCATAATCTTAAGCTTAATTCCTGGGGCAATCGCATGGACTTAACCCAACGCATGTATCAATTTTTCGACCATTACCTGAAAAACAAGCCAGCTCCCCGTTGGATGACGGAAGGAATTCCTGCCAGCCTGAAAGGAATCAATCTTGGTTATTAATAATTCATTTTATTGAATGATAGAACACACGACACAATTAAGAGTTAGGTATGCCGAAACGGATACCATGGGTTACGTTTACTATGGTAATTACCCGACTTACTACGAAGTAGCCCGAACAGAACTAATGCGTAGCCTTGGCAGTAGTTACCGCAAACTTGAAGAAGAAGGTATAATGATGCCTGTTATTAGCCTTCAGATTCACTATAAACAACCTGCATTTTACGATGACCTCCTGAATATCAGAACAGTAATTAAGGCTCTGAGTCCAACGCGGATTACTTTTGGATATGAAATCTTTAATGAGTCTGGGGATTTAATCAATGTCGGAGAAACTACATTGATTTTCATAAGTTCATCCTCTAAAAAACCGGTGAGGGCACCCTCATGGTTTCTTGATCTTTTAAGTGATTTGTGATTGAACTTTCCTGGAGACCGTCTGTTAAAAAAGATAATCCCAAATTTCTGGAATATGAAAGTTTTTGAAGAACTCTGGAAAATATATACTACCCAGAATCCCCAGGTACAGCAGATTTATGATCTTTTTACAGCAGAGGGCGAAAAGGTTGTCAATGATCACATCGCATTCCGCACTTTTGATGATCCGCGCATCGACATCAATGTGCTATCGAGGCCTTTTATTGAAGCAGGTTATGTTGAAAAAGGAAATTACATTTTTGAAGAAAAAAAACTCGTAGCCCGTCATTTCGAAATCGAAGGAAATCCGGAAGCTCCCCGCGTATTCATTAGCCAGCTTGAAACCGCAAAATTCAGTCCTTTTCTTCAATCAACTGTTAAATCGTGGATAGACAATATCCCTGAAGAAGATACTAAAGCTGACGATTTAATATTTAAAGGAAATCCATGGAATAAACCTTCATTTGAGGTCTACAATAGACTTCGGGAGGAATCAGAATATGCTGCCTGGGTTTATGTTTTTGGATTTTGTGCCAATCACTTCACAGTGAGTGTAAATTATCTTAAAAAATTCCCGGAAATTGCCCAAGTAAATGCTTTTCTTAAATCTAAAGGTTTTCTAATAAACGATTCAGGTGGTGAGGTCAAAGGAACACCGGCTGAGCTACTTGAACAATCAAGTACCAAAGCAGGTATAATTGAAGTTGAATTTGTTGAAGGGAAGTTTACAATTCCATCAACATATTACGAATTTGCCAAACGCTATCCGGATGAAAATGGATTACTCTATGGCGGTTTCATAGCTAAATCTGCTGACAAAATTTTTGAAAGCACGAATTATTACAAGCATAATTAGTTAATAGTCAATAACTTTTTACACATTTAAGGGGAACTTACTAAGTCCCCTTTTTTTGTTTGAAATTCGGTGCATATTCAGTGGGGCATTACCTTAAACCAATAACTTTGCAGTAAGTATTAAAAAAGTATGATAACACTCTCTGATACCAGCAAGCAGCTTGAGGAATTAAGA
>DDBO01000055.1 GCA_002332755.1 Bacteroidales bacterium UBA2030
TTTGTAATTTATTGAATTGATTTATATAACAAATTTATTCTCCCCTCAGGCTCTTTTATTGTCCTGATTTCAATAAGTCGTAATTTTGCCACACTTCTCAAACGTTTGCATTGTCTATGAAAAAGGTGAACGAATCTTTGATTTACAACAATTGCCAATGGGCTATCCTATTCGTTATTAACTAATTATCAGATAACAACAAAAATTTTTTCACCAGAATCATTACAACTTAAAAGATAATAATCATGGCAACCTTTAATTCAACCGCAGTACACGAAGTCAGCTTTACCCAGGCTGATTACAATCACATGCTCAATCGCTTTGGTTTTCATGCTGAAACCCGTGAAATTATTGAAAAAGAAGACCTTCTTCCATTAGGCCTGATGCAGCGCCTTCACAGAGCTTACCCCAAATACTCTTCTTTCAAAGAAGATATCCCTTTTATGTTTAACGACAAGAAACAATACGTGGGGCTCAAGGGATTTCATGAAATAGTTGAAATCTTAAAGCAACACGGTTACGAAATAGGCCATATCGAAGAAAGGGAATTGTTTATTAAAGTTTACCGTTTCATGGCCACCCGCCATGTATTGAACATCATTGATTGGGAAAATTTCGCAACCGACAGTCTGTTTCAGTTAGTATTTCCTCAGCCAGGCATGCTGCGCAAAGAATTTGTCGATGCCTACTTTGCTGCTCAAAGCGACCAAGAAAAAGAGGCGCTTCTGGAATCTTACATACAGTCCACCCATCCTCACGACGGCAAGCAAAAGTTGAATAAACCTGTTTTCAGGAATGAAAACGGTGAATTGGAAATTATTGACGGTAGCCAACACAAATATCCTCAGTGCCAGCTGCTATTCGATGTTCAAACCCAGACCTGTTTTGCTTTTTGCACCTATTGCTTCCGCCATGCCCAAGTGAGGGGTGACGAAGACATGTTTTTGCAAAAAGATATAGCTCAGGTACATCGCTATCTGAGAATGCACAAAGAAGTAACAGATGTACTCATCACCGGTGGAGACGCAGGCTATCTCAGCGCCGAACGCTTCGAGGCTTACATTACTCCGATTATTGAAGATCCTTCGTTAAGCCACATCAAAACCATTCGACTGGGCACTCGCATTTTGAGTTATATGCCCGAAAAAATCCTGAGCCCGGAATACAACCCTATGCTTGAGCTTATCAAAAAATTGGTTGATAACGGAATTCAACTTGTGTTTATGTCGCATTTCAGCACTCCGCGCGAAATCATGAATCCTGTCACTGTTGCCGCCATTCGTCGCTTGCGCAAGGCTGGTGCTACGCTCAAAAGTCAAAGTCCCATCATGAACCACATCAGCTTGTTTATGGACGAAAACGGCAAAGTGGATATTGATCGCACGTCTCAAAATTGGATTGATCTGGGTAACTTACTGGCCATGCTTGGTGTCGGATTCCACTCAATTTATATGGCCAGGGCTACAGGCGAACACCACTATTTTACTGCTCCATTGGCTGAAATAAATAAGGTATTCCAGAAAATTTACCGTTCGCTTGCATCCATCAACCGCCCCTCACGCTACATAACTATGACCTCATCAGCGGGTAAAATCTCACTGTTGGGTGTAGTAGAAATTGATGGAGAAAAAGCTTTTGCCCTGAAAGTGAATGAAGGGCGCAACATGGAATGGATGGATAAAGTTTTCCTGGCTCAATACGACGAAAAGGAAACCGTATTAGCCAACCTGAAACCCTTCCATGCCCAAAAACATTTCTTCGAAGACGAACTTGCAGAAATAGAAAAGAAGCTGGAGGCAGCCCTTTACTATGGCGACCAGGATTAATGGTTGAACCTATTTTGCTAAGATTATGATTAACAAGATTGTGCCTTCGGCTGCAGAAGCCGTGAAAGATATCTTCGATGGGGCAGTAATCATGATTGGAGGCTTTGGCGAAGCCGGAAGCCCCATCGAACTCATCCATGCTCTTATCGATCACGGTGCCAAAGACCTGACTGTGGTGAGTAACAACACAGGAAATGGTCATGTGGGGCTTGCTGCTTTAATAGAGAATCGCCAGGTAAGAAAAATGATTTGTTCATTCCCCCGTACGGCTCAATCGGTAGTTTTCCCGGAACTATACAAAAAGGGGGAAATTGAACTGGAGCTGGTTCCGCAGGGAACACTGGCAGAGCGCATCAGGGCAGGTGGCGCCGGTATCCCCGCCTTTTATACCCCAACCTCAGTAGGTACGCCTCTACAAGAAGGGAAAGAAGTAAGGGAATTCAACGGAAGGCTATATGTAATGGAGTATGGATTAAGAGCCGACTTTGCTCTTGTGAAATGCAAAATGGCTGATAGGTACGGTAATCTGATTTACAATAAAACCGCCCGCAACTTCAATCCTGTCATGTGCATGGCAGCCCGTACGACTATTGCACAGGCTTCGCGTGTGGTGGAGCCAGGAGACATTGACCCGGAAATCGTAGTGACACCGGGAATTTTTGTTCACAAAGTAGTTGAAATCCCCAATCCATTAAGCGAGAATCAGTTGCTGAAAGAAAACAGGAGGTATCCATGGTAAATCTTCCCAAGGGCTGGAGCAACGAAGAAATTGCCCATAAAATTGCCGAAGACCTTCCCGATGGCGCTTATGTCAATTTGGGTATTGGCCTGCCTGAGCTGGTAGCCGGTCAGATTCCAGAGGGAAAAGAAATCATTTTTCATACTGAAAATGGCCTTTTAGGAGTTGGACCTCCACCTGCACCCGGGGAAGAAGACGATGAATTGATAAATGCAGGAAAAAAGCCGGTGACAGCCATACCCGGTTCATGTTTCTTCCATCATGCCGACAGTTTTGCCATGGTTAGGGGCGGACATATTGATTATTGCATACTGGGGGCATTCCAGGTATCAGAAAAAGGTGATTTGGCCAATTGGAGCACAGGCGAACCAGGCGCAATACCTGCCGTGGGAGGTGCCATGGACCTGGTTGCCGGAGTTCCCCATGTTTTTGTCATCTCTTCGCATACCACCAAAACTGGTGAACCCAAAATTGTAAAAGAATGTACCTACCCGCTTACAGGCCCCCGATGCGTCAACCGCATATATACCAATTTGGCAGTAATTGAAGTTACTGATAAAGGATTACAGGTAAGAGAAATGGCTGCCGGAGTGACCCCTGAATTATTGCAGGAGGTAACTGCTGCCCCTCTGTGTTTTTAGAAAAACAAATTACTTTAACCATGAATTCCGAAAAAAATCTCAATAAAGAACAAGCCCTTTATGAAAGGGCATTAAAAGTATTACCCGGTGGTATCAGCCGCAATGCCATTTTCCGCAAACCTCATCCTCATTATGTAGCATCGGCACAAGGTTGTTATGTAGAGGATCTCGATGGAAAAAAACGCATTGATTTTGTTAATAATATGGCCTCGCTCATCCATGGCCATGCCCACCCGGCCATTGTGGAGGCAGTCTCCGAGCAAATTCGCCGGGGAACGGCCTTTGCTTTGGGTACAGAAGCCGAAATAAGGCACGCCGAACTGCTTACCTCACGAGTACCCGGTTTTGAAAAAATACGTTTTGTGAATTCAGGCACCGAGGCCGTTATGACCATGATAAGGGTAGCTCGTGCCTACACAGGTAAATACAAAATTGCCAAAGCCGAAGGAGCATATCACGGCAGTTACGATTACGCTGAAATCAGTCAATATTCCAATCCTTCCAATTGGGGGTCGGTTGATCATCCGGCCAAAGTACCCCTGGTTATGAATACTCCCCCTGGAGTTCTCAACGATGTGGTGATTTTCCCCTTCAACGATATTGAGCGTAGTCTGGCCATCCTTGAAGAACATGCCGGAGAAATTGCCTGTGTGATTGTGGATCCTGTGCCACACCGTGTAGGACTCATGCGCGCTTCCGACGACTTCATCCGTGCCATTTACGATTGGACCCGCCGAAAGGGTGCATTGCTGGCCTTCGACGAAGTGATTTGCTTTAGGGTTGATTACGAAGGAGCACAAGCCGGATTTAGCGTAAAACCCGACATTACATCTTTGGGCAAGATTATTGGCGGGGGATTTCCCGTAGGTGCAGTTGCCGGCAAATCTGAAATTATGGACGTACTTAATCCGCTACGCTCACCCCTGCCATTCCCACTTTCGGGTACCTTCTCGGCCAATCCAGTAACTATGACCGCCGGACGGGTAGCCATGGAACTTTATGATAAAGAAACT
>DDBO01000174.1 GCA_002332755.1 Bacteroidales bacterium UBA2030
TTTTAGGGGGCTAGAACAAGCGTTTCCGTCAACTTATTTAATTAGATACTTTTTATATCCATAATCACCTAAAATTTTGTAGATATGAATACTTTTCATACTTTCTATTATACTTATTATTGGTCAATTTCATTTTCATCACATGGTGTTTTTATAGATCCTAATTGTAACATTAAATAAAACTTGGTTTTGTTCATTCTCTTTAGTTTCCTCTCTCCTATTTAATCCTGAAGTGAATATTTTTTAATCTTTCTTAGTTTAAAATCTTAGATAGTTAAAAATTAGACTATTATGGATTTCAATAATGCAAATATAATAAATAATTTCCCCATGTTTAATCTTTTATGCCTTATTTTAACAAAATTTTTATGGGTTGGTATTATAAAATATATCACCTTTTAACTTTATGATATACAGTGTGTTGGTTTTAAAGGTTGGATGAGCATAATTAGGAAGCAGAGACTGATGTGAATTTAAATTGAGGACTTTATCGCTGAGAGAGATATTTTGCCAGAAAGTAAAAGATTAGATTTGCAGCAATGAAAAGGATGATATTTCTGCTTTATGCCATTATTTCTGCCGGGCTGGCCCCGGGACAATGCCAGGGGCCGAATACCCCGTTTTATGATGGTGAAAAAATCCGTATGGATGTTTACTACCATTGGGGGCCACTATGGCTTAAGGCTGCCAGGGTAGAGGTATCAGCCAGGGTGTCTTCTGCAAATGGGAAAAAGACCTGGGAATTACAGGCCACAGGTCACACCCTGCCCTCTTATGACTGGTTTTTCAAGGTCAGGGATACTTTTAGTGTCAGTATTTTACAGGATGGATTTATTCCTCTGAATGCCCTCAGAAAAACTTCCGAAGGTGGCTTTATTTCTTATGGTTATTACCAATTTGACGCCGAAAACAATCAGGTTTTCATTACTTCTTACAACAACAAAAGACCTTTTGAAAAGAAGCGTTTGTCTGTTAATGGCTGTACATACGACTTACTTAGCGGAGCTTACTTTGCCCGTACCCTCGACTACACAAAGAAAAAGCCCGGAGAAAAAATTCCCATAAGTCTGGTCGTTGATAATCAGATTTATGATGTTTTTTTTACGTTTGAAGGAAGCGATATTATAACCTTGCGTGATGGTACGCAACGAAGGGCCTGGCGATTTACTGCACCCACCCTGGAAGGCACAGTTTTTAAGGGTAATGAGATCATTACCGTGTGGACTACCGACGATGGCACGAATCTTCCCCTGAAGGTTGAAGCAAAGATTCTGGTGGGCTCAGTTCAGGCATTTACCCTTCCTTAGCATGAGCCTCAGAAGCATTGGCGGGCAATTTGATAAACATTGTCGGACCTGCCCATGGTATAAAAATGTACCGCAGGGACTTTAGCTGCTATCAATTCTTTGGTTTGTTTAACCGCCCATTCAATGCCTACTTGTCTGACTTGTTGGTTATTGCTGCAATTTTCTATTTCACGAACCAACTCATCAGGAAGGTCTATGCCAAAAGTACGGGGGAGAATGGAGAGGTGTTGTTTAATCGCAACGGGTTTAAGACCGGGTACAATAGGGACATTAATACCCTCTTGCCGGCAACGCTCCACAAAAGCAAAATAGTGCTTATTGTCGAAAAACATTTGGGTGACGACGTAAGATGCACCTGCATCCACTTTCATTTTCAAGTATCGGATGTCGGAGTCGAAATTGGGGGCTTCGGGGTGTTTTTCGGGATAACCAGCCACTCCTACGCAAAAGTTGGTGGGGGTGATATTGCGCAGTTCATCGTCGAGGTATCTCCCCTGATTCATGGCAATGATTTGTTTCACAAGGTCGAGGGTATGGGCATGGCCATCGGGTTCGGGAATGAAGACTTTTTGCGAACGCTCCGGGTCGCCACGTACGGCCAGTACATTATGAATTCCAAGGAAATTAAGATCGATGAGGGCGTTTTCCGTTTCCTCTTTGTTGAAGCCTCCACAAATAATGTGGGGCACAACGGGGACTTTACAGCGGTATTGCAATGCAGCCGAAATACCCACCGTCCCTGGGCGTTTGCGTACTACTTTCTTCTCAAGGAGGCCATTACCCTTGTCTTTGTATACCACCTCTTCCTGATGATAAGTCACATTGATGTAAGGGGGGTTGAACTCCATAAGTGGCTCAATACTTTTATACAAATCTTCGAATGAGCCGCCTTTGAGCGGGGGTAAGATTTCAAAGGAAAACAGGGTTCTTTGGGTATTGGCTAAAATATTGGCAATATGCATATTAATAATTATTTTTCAGGTGAATAGTTGAGATGAGTATTTAGCAGTTTTTCTGCTTTCTGCAGTGAAATGCCTTTTCGATGAGCGTAGTCTTCTACCTGGTCGCGGCTGATTTTCCCTACAGCAAAATATTGTGAAGAGGGGTGTGCGAAGTAATAACCCGAAACAGAAGCAGCTGGCACCATCATAAAGCTTTCGGTGAGACTAATTCCTGTTTGTCGGGGAACATCCATCAAATGGAAAAGTGTGAGTTTTTCGCTGTGTTCGGGGCAGGCAGGATACCCCGGAGCCGGTCGTATGCCCTGATATTCTTCTTTAAGAATTTGTTCCTTTGTAAGGTTTTCGTCCGGAGCATAAGCCCAGAATTCTTTCCGAATCCGCAGGTGTAAATGTTCGGCAAAGGCCTCAGCGAGACGGTCGGCCAATATTTTAAGCATAATAGCCGAGTAATCATCGTTGCGGGATTCGAAAAATCGTAATCTTTCTTCAATGCCGTGGCCTGCCGTTACAGCAAAACCGCCCATAAAATCTTTTATTCCTGAAGATGCCGGAGCAATGAAGTCGCTCAGGCACAGGTTCGGAAATCCTTCGTTTTTACGTTCTTGATTACGAAGGAAATGAAGTTCAGATAATTTTATTGAAGGGTTTTCTTCTGAATAAATTTCAACGGAATCTCCCACTGATTTTGCGGGTAGGATAAAGAATACACCTGTTGCCTCGAGCCAGCCACCGGAGATGATTTCGTCGAGCATTCTGCGGGCATCATCATACAATTTTCTGGCTTCGGTGCCTTTTACCGGGTCGTTAAAAATAGCCGGATATTTTCCATTGAGGCGCCAGGCATGGAAAAAGAAAGTCCAATCGATATATTCGGCGAGGGTAGCGAGATCATAATCCTGGAAAGCTTTTATACCGAGAAACCTTGGGGGAATAACGACCGATGGGTGCCAATCAGGCTTGAAGGAATTAGCCCTGGCCTCTTGCAAAGTGATGTAATTTTTACCGGATTTGTCGTTCTGGTATTTATCTCTCAGGTTCTGGTAATGCTGATGCACTTCAGAGATATATTGATTTTTATCCTGAGGATGCATGAGTCGGCCCACTACATTAACGGCCAGAGACGCATCGCGAACATGGATGACAGGAGCTTTGCGGGCAGGAGCTATTTTCAAAGCCGTGTGCAATTCGCTGGTGGTGGCGCCACCTATTAGTAATGGCAGATGAATATTCTGTTTTTCCATCTCGGAAGCCACGTGTACCATCTCGTCGAGTGAAGGAGTGAT
>DDBO01000035.1 GCA_002332755.1 Bacteroidales bacterium UBA2030
GATGCAGATACCTATTATCCACCAGACTATTTTGCGGCCTTAAGGGAGACTTTTCAACAATTTCCGCAAGCCACAGGAATTTGTGTACCCTATCATCACCCTCTGAGTGGAAACGAGGAGGCAGACCGCTGCATGCTCCGCTACGAAATTTATATGAGAGCTTATGCACTCAACCTGCTTGCAATTGAAAATCCCTATGCTTTTACGGCAATTGGGTCGTCGATGGCAACTACCGTAAGGGTGTACCGGAAACTTGGGGGAATTACTCCCTATGCAGCTGGAGAAGATTTCTATTTTATTCAAAAATTGGCAAAAAACGGGCCGCTGGTCACCTGGGCTCCAACGAAAGCCTTCCCTGCCGGACGCTTTTCTGACCGTGTGATTTTTGGAACGGGTCCGGCGATGATAAAAGGCCGTCAAGGAGATTGGAGCTCTTACCCTGTCTATCCCCCTTCTTTATTTATTCCCATTCGAGATACCTTCGCTTTATTTGAACCTCTCTTTGAAAAAGATATTGCAACCCCCCTCGACAACTTTTTAGAGAGGACATTCGGTACACGATTCATATGGCAAACTTTGCGCGATAATGCACGATCCATTGAAAGTTTTAAAAGAGCCTGCATGCAAAAAATAGATGGTTTGCGTATCTTGCAATATGTAAAGTCGAATTTGCAAAATCATGGAGGCAGTAATGAAGATCATTTAAACGCATTACTGCAGACCCTGCCCGGGGGAGAAAATTACATGCTACATACATCCTTTTCATCCACTCCCATCGAAACACTTGAACGAATCCGGTTGTTTATGGAGCAGACAGAAGAAACCATTCGCCAAACCAGCCTGGTAGTTAATCAAAAATATTTTAAAAAATGATAGTTATCACTGGACCTACCGCATTGGGGAAAACCCGGCTGGCCGCCCGATTGGCTGCCAGCTTGGGGGGAGAAATCATCAGTGCAGATTCTCGACAGGTATTTAAAAATATGGATATCGGTACGGGTAAAGACCTGCAAGACTATATTGTTGATCGTATAACAGTACCCTATCATTTGGTAGATATCCGTTTTCCTGGTGACACATTCAGTGTCTATGATTTTGTGGAAGAATTCAGCCGGGTAAAACCTGAGATTTTAAAGAGGGGGCATCATGCAATATTATGCGGAGGTACCGGTCTGTATATTGAGGCAGTGGTGGCAGGTTATCATCTACCGTTTGTTCCAATCGATCACGAACTAAGGGAAAAGTTCAGTCCCCTCAGCGATAAAGAACTCATCCAAATGCTTGCCTCCATGCGGACTTTACACAACACAACCGATATTACCGACCGTGACCGCCTGGTGAGGGCAATTGAAATTGAAATGTGGAAGCAGAATCATCCAGACCTGAAACCTGAGATTCCTCCCTATTTTCTGATTGGCTTAACGGCCGAAAGAAAAGAACTACGCAGAAAGATTACCGAAAGGTTGCGTTTCAGATTAAAAAACGGACTTATTGAAGAGGTAAGCTCATTGCTGGAGCGGGGAGTTCCATCAGAAAAGCTGGAATTTTATGGCCTTGAATACCGTTATGTGAACCGCTACCTTTGTGGTCAGTTGACCTATGAAGCAATGTTCGAGGGACTCAACACAGCAATTCATCAGTTTGCCAAGCGCCAGCAAACGTGGTTTCGCCGCATGGAGCGCAAAGGTTTTAATATCCACTGGCTGGATGCTTCTGTGGGGCCTGACGAGCTATACGTTCAAGCCCGGCAACTACTCGAAGAAAACCGCTACGAATGGGATGAATTCATAAAAAAATAAATCACCCTGAATTTATGCCAGCAAAAAACATGGTCATTACCGGAGCTACGGGTTTTATTGGGAGCTTTTTGATAAAAGAAGCTTTAAAAAACGGATACCGGGTGATTGCCTGGGGAAGAGAGGAGAGCAGTAAAGGCCACCTGCCTGAGGAGGTTGAATTATTAAAACCCGGATTCAACAACTATAAAAAAATGGCAGAGGCACTGCAATACCTTCAGAGCAACTATGGAAGCATTGATGTATTCATACACAATGCCGGACTCACCAAAACCCTTCATCCTGATGAATTCATGGAGGTAAATGCCAATAACACTTTTCGCCTGACAGAAGTAATGCGCCTCACCAATCAGAAACCCGGCCGTTTTATCCTTATGAGTAGTCTTGCAGCTGCAGGACCTGGCGACCCGGTGACTTTAAAGCCCATCTCCCCCACCGACGAACCTCATCCCAATACTTTATATGGCCGTAGCAAACTGAAAGCAGAAAAGATTGTTCAAACTTCAGGGCTTAACTGGAACATTATGCGCCCTACCGGTGTCTATGGGCCTCGCGACAAAGACTACCTGGTTATGCTGCAAACCGTTAAGAAAGGTTTAGCCACCACAGTAGGTTTCGAGCCTCATTATATCACTTTTGTTTATGTTAAAGACCTGGCCAGAGCGGTTATACTGGCTGCTGAATCACCTTATTCCGGGCAAATTTTTCATGTGTCGGACGGGCTTACTTATACCGACCGCGAGTTTCGCGACCTATGCATCAAAATCGTAAACCCCAAGGCCATTAAACTTACTGTTCCGGAGACAATACTACGACTGACCACAACCGTTGCCGAACCCCTGGGGCGATTGAAAGGGAAAGCCCCAACCCTAAACAAAGATAAATTCCACACCCTCACTGCTCGCAATTGGAAATGCGACATCTCTCTCACGCAGAACCTTTTGGGATATTCACCCACTTACGACCTGGAAAAAGGCTTAAAAGAAACCTTTGACTGGTATCAAAAAGCAGGATGGATATAAGGATTTAACCGCTTATTTTTTCTCTCTTTTGCAAGGATTAAGAAAAAGACCGGAGAAATTTGTTCAACTTCAGCCGGTCTCTTTAATCGTTAGAAACGCACTACACTCAGTATTTCAACAGATTACTGAATAAAAAACTTATAAACTGTACGGGTTTTGTATTCCTCGCCGGGACGAAGCACAACTGAGGGAAACCAGGGTTTATTAGGACTATCAGGAAAATGCTGGGTTTCGAGGCACAAACCCCAATATTGCTGATAAACGACTTTATATTTCCCTTTCAAACTGCCATCGAGAAAGTTTCCGGAGTAGAATTGTAGACCGGGTTGATCGGTCCATACCTCCATTGTCCGACCGCTTACCGTATCGGATAAAACTGCAACTTTTCTAAATGAATCCACTCCCGTACGCAAAACGAAATTATTGTCGTAGCCAGGCTTTTTATTAAAAACCTTTCGAATGTGCTGACCGATACTTTTAGGGTTTCGAAAATCGAACGGGGTTCCTTCAACTGGCTTTATATCGCCGGTTGGAATCAAGAGACTATCTACAGGAGTGTAATTATCGGCCATGATTTGAAGTTTGTGATCGAGAATATCACGCTGCGCATTACCACTCAAATTGAAATAACCATGGTGGGTTAAATTGATTATTGTGGGCTGATCGGTTGTAGCACGATAATCAATCCGAAGTTCATTGTCGGTACTCAGGCAATAAGTAACATAAACATCAAGGTTACCCGGATAGCCTTCCTCACCATCAGAGCTTTTATAATGAAGTTCAAGACAAGGGCCGGATGAATCGATATAGGCTCGGGCATCCCACACCACCTTATCGAACCCTTTAAGGCCTCCATGCAGATGATTGGGGCCGTCGTTGGGTGTTACATGATACTCTTTACCATCGAGGGTAAATCGAGCCTGTCCAATGCGGTTACCATAGCGGCCCACAATAGCCCCAAAATAAGGTGAATCATTCAGATAATCTTTCAAACTGTCGAAGCCCAGGACAATATCCTCAACATTCCCATTTTTATCTTCCATCCAGAGAGACTGAACAATGGCCCCATAGTTGGTTATAGTGGCTTTCATTCCTCGACCATTGACCAGGGTGAATAATTCCACCTTTTTACCGTCGACACTGCCAAATTCTCTTTGAGTAATCTCCATTTTGGGATAAGTTTTACAAGCCATAAATGATACGATTATGAAAGTTAAAAAAGCTATAAAGCTCAGAATGTGGATTCTTTTCATATGGGCCAGGTTTAAAAATAAGTGGCTAAATTTACAAAATTGTAGTTTTTACAATTTGCCCGTAAAATAAAATTATTGCTAACTTGCGGCACATTTATCAAATCACCTAATCGTAAAAGCCACCGCCATTATGAAATTTTCAATCATTGATTATGTCATTTTTGCGGCCTACGTTATCACGATCATTGGGGTAGGCCTTTGGGTATCGCGTACACGAAAAGGGACCCAAAAAACTTCGCAGGATTATTTTCTTGCAAGCAAATCTCTTCCTTGGTGGGCCATTGGGGCTTCGCTTATTGCAGCCAATATCTCAGCAGAACAATTCATTGGCATGTCAGGGTCAGGTTTTGCTATTGGGTTGGCTATTGCCTCATACGAATGGATGGCTGCCCTCTCACTTATTATTGTGGGCAAATTTTTTCTACCCATCTTTATCGAAAAAGGCCTTTACACCATACCCGAATTCATAGAAAAACGCTACAGTACCCAACTTAAATCTATTTTGGCAGTTTTCTGGATTGCCCTTTTCATCTTCGTGAATCTTACTTCAGTATTGTTTCTGGGCAGCAAGGCCCTCGATACCATTGTTGGAAATGGGGATGGAAGTCTGATTATGTATTCCATCATTGGTCTGGCCTTGTTCGCAGCAGCCTATTCTTTATGGGGTGGATTAAGTGCCGTTGCTTGGACCGATGTGATACAGGTGGCTCTTCTGATAGGCGGAGGTTTGCTTACTACCTTCATTGCCCTGGGGCATGTTTCACCCGATGGAGGCATCATCAGTGGCATCAAACATATATACAATGTAGTCCCTGAAAAATTCTCCATGATTATTCAGAAAGGAGAGATTTTTACTCCCAACGGAGAAGATGCCTACAGCTACCTACCGGGGTTGGCAGTTTTATTGGGAGGAATGTGGGTGGCTAACCTCTATTATTGGGGATTCAATCAGTACATCATTCAGCGCACCCTGGCTGCCAAATCGCTCAACGAAGCCCAACGGGGTATTGTATTTGCCGCATTCCTCAAACTCATTATTCCCATCATCGTTGTCATCCCGGGCATCATAGCCTTTGTTATCAATATGGATCCCAGCGGGCATATTACTCAGGGCGTTGCCGATAATACTTTCTTCAATGCTTTAGGACAAGTAGATAATGATAGGGCTTACCCCTGGCTGGTTAGTCATTTTATACCCACAGGACTCAAGGGGCTGGTAGTTGCAGCTCTGGTGGCAGCCATAGTATCTTCCTTGGCTTCTATGCTCAACAGTACCAGTACCATCTTCACCATGGACATTTACAAACCCTATTTCTCACCCAAAGCCAGTGAGGGTGAATTGGTAAAAACCGGCCGTATTACTGCAGCCGTTGCTTTGATAATCGCTATCTTCATGGCGCCGCTATTGGGCAACATCAAGCAGGCTTTCCAGTACATTCAGGAATATACAGGCATTGTTAGTCCGGGAATTCTGGCCATCTTCCTTATGGGCTTATTCTACCGCAGAGCTACCAACAAATCAGCTATTTTCGGTGCTCTGTTTAGTATTGTAGTGGCTTTCTACTTCAAAATTGGTCAAAATGGCTGGCTCAGTGGTACATCGCTCGAAAGCCTGTTCCCCAGCCTTCCCTGGATGGACCAGATGGGATTAACATGCTTGCTCACTATGGCTGTAATTGCTATTTATAGTTACTTCGAAACCAATGGAAAAATCGACGAAAAGGGTATCGCTCTTACGAAAAAAACCTTTGAAACTGATGCAGTTTTCAATATCACAGCCTCAATTGTGATTTTGATTCTCGTGGCTCTATATGCCATTTTCTGGTAATTTTATTTACAAAAACGCTTTGCAGAGGCTGTCTCTCCGGAGTCAGCCTCTGACTTTTTTTAATAAGTTCAAATAGACAGCAACTTCTCTGATTTTGCCCTATGCCTGCAACCTTTTACCTTTGCTTTCGTTAAAGCCATACACAAGCCGGCAGAATAATGAAAAGAAAACACTTTACTTTTGCATTACTGGTAGTCATGCTCTTTTCTTGCCGGCATGAAGAAAATAAACAGACGGAAAACCTTGTGTTGGTAGAAAAACCAGCAATAGTTTTTTATTATCCATCAACGCTTGTGGAGGACAGCCTGCAAAGGGCAATGGGGTCTCGGTTTTTCGATCTTCGCGACAGCCTTACACGGTTTAATTCCGAATGGAGACACTATGCTGATTCTAATGGACTGATGCAAGTGAACACAACCTCTTATAGGATAATATTTAAGGTTCAGCCAGGGTACGAAGTAAATATTGACACACGCAGATGGGGAGCTCCTTACGGAATCATTGTATTTGAAGAAGGTAAAGCCCCTGTAGTGTTGAAGACACAGCGCCCGCCTAAACCCCAGCCGATTGCTACAGAAACCACAGGAAAACCCCAAAAAATTGCCAGGAAGCCCAAACAGCCGATGGCTATTCCTTCAACGCAACCATCGGTATCAAAAGCCATCCGCCAACAAGATTCTCTGAATTTTATGAGGCGACTGAAAGCCAGAATTTCCCATTTATTTGAAAGGAAAACTGAGTTTACCTTCACCCATTCCGAACCAGCTTTTCCGGGGGCTATTAGCCGAAAAAAGGTGGTAATACTTGGATTGGAAAACGATATTTTTGCAGGCACCGATATGTGGTATACCAACGGCACCACGGGAGAATGGATAAGTCCGGCCTGGCAGCATTCTCCTCTGAGCCGTTTACTCCACCCCTCCCGCCAAGCCTCTCTTGATTATTATGGTTTGCAAATCAGGCAAAATCTCTATACAGCCAAATATCCATTTTGGGAAGGAATACAATATGGCGACCGGCCCTTTGCTGCCTTTATAACGCTGGGTAACTTTAAAATTTCAAACTTTCCCCAAAAAAGGCTGAGATTGCAATCCTCCATCGATATTGGAATTATTGGCCCACACGCCTATGGCGGGCAAGTACAGAAATTCATACACAGTTCAGCCAAAGAGCCTGTTGGGTGGGAAAATCAGATCAGGGATGATGTAGTGCTGAAATACACTCTGATGGTAGAAAAGTCATTAACAAACATACCCGGTCATGATATTACGGCTGATGCAGGTATGAATGCAGGTACGCTCTATAACAATGCTTTTGTTGGCCTGGCTTATCGATTTGCCCGTTTCGACCGTCGCTATAGAGATGATTTGCCTGAAGCGTTTAAACCCAACCTCTGGGGAGAGGTTTTGCGCAAAACCCAGATAGAGGCATTTGCCCGAACATGGGCAACAGCAGTCTTTTACGATGCCACCCTGCAAGGAGGAATTTTCAATCACTCCAGTCCCTATACCATTCGCGAAAAAGATCTGAGCCGATATGTTTTGGGCGCAAGTGGCGGGTTATCAGCATCATTCAATGGAATTAGCATTGCTTTTTCGATGTACATGATAAGCCCAGAGTTTGCAACTTTTCGGCGTTGGCACAAGTGGGGAAGAATAGCCATAGGGCTTTCATTTTAAGGATGAAATTCAACAAAATATTTTAATGATTATTAATCACTTATACACTTAATGAGTGATTTGCGGTAATTTCGGGGAAATTCAAGGCAAATCAAAGAAAACTCTTTCCGTAATTTCGCAAAAAAAATCTAACCAGTTGCAATTTCTCTCATGCAAACAGAAAATACTCTCATCCAGCTCTTTACATCCTTATATGGACTCCAGTATCAATCATTGATTCGCGATTTTATCGCAGAATTAAAAGCATTGAAAGGCACCCTCGACATCAAGCCAACGGAAAAAGAATGGTATAAAGATGCCGTGGTATATTCGCTTTATGTTGATCTTTTTAATAAAGATTTTCAAGGACTTACCGAAAAACTGGATTACATCCGTTCGTTGGGTGCCAATACCCTCTGGCTTCTCCCCATCCTCGATTCACCGATGCGGGATGCCGGATTCGATATTCGCGACTATCGTAGCATCAGACGGGAACTTTTTTCTTTGCCGGCCGACACTCCGGCAGAAGATACGCGCAAGTTATTCCGCAATTTTCTTGACCAAGCACACGATAAGGGTCTTCGGGTGATTTTCGATATTGCGATGAATCATACCTCGAACGAGCATCCCTGGTTTATAGAGTCGCGCAAAGGCCCGGAAAATCCGTATCGCGATTATTACATCTGGAATAAAGACACCAACCTATACAAAGAGACCCGATTACTCTTTAAAGGCCTATGCCCCAGCAACTGGGAGTATGATAATGGATGGTACTTTTTCCACCGCTTTTATGAATTTCAACCAGACCTCAACTATCGTAATCCCAAGGTGTTGATTGAAATAAGCCGAATACTTGTCTTCTGGCTTAGTCAGGGAGTGGATGGATTCAGAGCCGATGCAATTCCTTTTATCTGGAAAGAAGATGGGACAGATTGCGAAAATCTTCCACAAACCCATACGATTGTAAAATTTTTTAGGGCAGTTCTCGATTTCTTAAGGCCAGGAACACTCTTGTTGGCTGAAGCCTGTCAACCCCCCAAAGAAGTTGTAAAATACTTCGGAGAAGGAGATGAATGTCATGCAGGCTATCATTTTCCGCTCATGCCTCAGATTTTCATCAGCGTGGCAATGGCCGATGCCCGTCCTGTACAGCAAGTGCTCAGTGCCGAAGTAACTCCTTCCATTCCACCATCCTGCCAATGGTTTACATTTTTAAGGCTGCATGATGAATTAACCTTGGAAATGGTAACCCCGGACGAACGCGACATTATGAATAGCCATTACAGGCACGATATACGGTGGAATTTTCGTGAAGGAGAAGGCATTTCCGCCCGGTTGGCCGAACTGTTTAAATTCGATGCACAACGTATTTTACAGGCCTATAGTATAATGTTAACCCTGCCCGGTACTCCGGTAATTTATTACGGCGATGAATTGGGCAAAGGCAACGACGAGGCATGGTTCGATTATATGACCCAAATTACCGGCCATCCCGATAGCCGTTTTTATGTAAGAGGCCCTATCGATTGGCAATGGGTGAAAGATCAACTCGCTAATCCTGAATCATTTACATGCAAAATGTTCAATGGCCTAAGCCAGATGCTCAAAATAAGGAACACACATAGCCTTTTTGGACACGGAATTCTATGCTGGGAAACGCCCTTAGAAAATCTCCCCAATCATGTTCTAGCCTGGCGAAGGATTTATAATGGACAAGAAATGCTTGCAATTCATAACCTTTCAAATCAACCAGTGAACATCACTTTAAAAAGTAGTTCCTGTAGCTGGCAACCAGGTTTTTCGATGGGGATGAATGAGACAGAAAAAGAAATCCTTACCTTTGAACCTCATGGATTTGCCTGGTTATTTAATATCTTATGATTAACCCCGATACCGCCTGGTACCCCTCACCCATGGATTGCAATGGGACTTTCTCTGAAGAAGAGCAAACCTCACTTGAACTTTTTCGCCAGAGATTACTGCGATGTCGCAAAGTAGAAGAAGCTTTGGATGTAGTGTGGTCTTCCACTGAAGGTATAATCCCACGTGACCGCATCGGTCTTTCTTTTCTTTCGCCCGACGGAGAGACTTTGACTGCTGCTTATTATATCACCGACTACCAGCCTGTACTTCTCACCCATAATTACTCTGCCGGGATAAGTTCATCCACATTGTCGCTTCTTATTGAGGAGAGAAGTATTCGCATTATTAATAATCTCGAGACTTATCTGAAATTTCATCCTCGATCAAGCAGCACGCGATTACTCGTTGAAGAGGGCGTCAGGTCTAATCTTTCTTTGCCTCTGCAGGTTGATAACAGAAATGTTGGCTTCCTTTTCTTTAGTTCACGCCAAAAGGAATCTTTCACCACGCATCATGCATGCCTGCTCAGGGCATTGCTCGATGAAATGTCAGCACTGATTGAAAAAGCATGGATGATAGACCAGCTGAGCAAGGCCAGAAAAGATTATTTGACCATGCTTGGTTTTGTAGCTCATGAACTTAAAGCCCCATTGGCCACTATGACTACAATGGGTCACATGTACCTTGATGGTTATTTCGGCCCTCAGGACAAAGCCGGAATCGATACCATTAGCAAAATGCTGAAAATATCAGGGTACATGATTAACATGATTCAAAATTACCTGGGTCTGTCACAGTTGGAAACCGGAGAAATGCGATTCAAACCCCAAGAGGGCGTAAAATTCAGAGAAGATGTGCTCGACTTCGTGATTAACACACTGGATGCAAGAATACGCGAACGCAATGCCCAAATAAAAATCGAAGGCTCTGACGAAATAACCCTTGAAGCCGATCCGGATTTACTTCGCATTGTCTTCACCAATCTGGTAGATAATGCAGTGAAATATGGCGAAGAAAATGGCGAGATCAATATTCATTACCAGACCGATAATCAAAAACTTACCTTTAAAATCCGTAATACAGGGGTAGGATTTACGCCTGAACAGGCATCTCAACTGTTTAAAAGATTCAGCAGGCTCCACCAAAAAGGGCTGGAAGACAGGAAAGGAACAGGATTGGGACTTTACCTCACATGGTGGATTATTCAGAAACATAGAGGGCATATATCGGCTTCGTCAGAACCAGGTAAATGGGCGGAATTTTATGTCGAATTGCCTTTGACACAAACACAATCCATTAACTAAGGAATGAATAAATCACACAGCACCTTGTTTTTCGATGATATCTTCAATCGTTGTGTCTTAAAAGTATTTCCCTGACATTATGTTGATACTTATGGGCAAATAAATTTTTTAGGTAATGAAAAATTTATAACTTCGCCCTGTTCAACCCAACTATATGGACAGTGTGTCGGAGACAGAAGTTGCCATAGCGGGCGCAGGCCCGGCGGGATTGGCCTGTGCTTTAAAACTTGCCCAAGAGGGAATATCAGTGGTTATTATTGACAAAGAGACCTTTCCACGGAGCAAACCCTGCGGAGGAGGACTCGGTGTGAGGTCGCTCAGATTACTCCGAGATCTGGAAATTGACTTAAAAGAATTGGATCAAAAGACGTCCATATATGGGGTAAAAATTCATACTCCGGCTCATAGGACTCATGTTTTTCGTACCCACCCTGACGGGAAAGATGATCAGCCCCTCGGGTATGTAGTAAACAGAAGCGATTTCGATTATTTTTTACTTCAAAAAGTAATTTCATATCCCCACGTCACTTTCTTACCTGGCAGAAAAGTCAAAATGATAGCAGGTAGTGGGGACCAGGTAGTAACAGCAGGCGATGGATTCCGTATTGCTTCGAATTGGGCGATAGATGCCAGGGGTGCACGTTATGCGGAACATGATGAAAACCGTAAAAACTGGGCTTTTGCGCTTACGGGCACAGTAAGCGGAATAGATTTCGATGAAACGGAGGAAAATCTTATTGAATTTTACTTTACAGAACCATTTTTTCCGGGATATTTCTGGATATTTCCTCTGCCTGGCGGACTTGCCAACACAGGAATATACGTCCCTCTTATGCATTATAAATATAGCCTGACACACCTCAAGGAAACCTATTACGACTTTATTCAAAACCATCAGCAATTGGCCGGTAGGTTTCAGGATGCAGGACTTGAAGAATCATTGCAGGGAGGTTGGCTCCCTATTGGGAATGAAATCACGGAAAGCGTTAATGGGCACATACTCCGGGTTGGTGATGCTGCTTCACTCGTAGATCCTTTGGCAGGAGAAGGTATAGGTAATGCTCTTTTAAGTGGAGTTATGGCTGCAGATACCCTCATAGAGATTATAAAAGGCCATGAAAGTTCTGCAGAGAAATACGAAACCTCGCTGAAGCGTACGATGGAAAACGAATTTAAGCATCGGCAACGCATCTTGAGATTGGCTGCACACTATCCAAAAACCTTTAGTTATCTGTTTTACCGGCTCGCTAAAAGCGACCATCTTCGTCAAATGGCTTCATCTGCTGTCAAATCAAACGACTTTGTTAAAAACCTTTCCATTAGCCGTATCCTTCGCAGCCTGATTCATTAAAATATTCAAAAAACTGCAACAGCCATGAACGAGCAGTTTCTTTATTATATCTGGCAATATCATCTTCAAGGCAGAACACTCGCATCCGTTACCGGTGAGGAAATAGTAATTATTAAACCAGGATATCGAAATAATGATGCCGGGCCTGACTATACTGAAGCCCTGGTGAAAGTTGGTACGGAAGTTTGGGCAGGGAATCTTGAAATTCACTTAAAAACCTCCGACTGGTATAAACATCATCATGAATCTGATAAGCAATATTCGAGCCTGATTTTACATGTTGTTTACGAAAACGATTTGCCGGGACGTGAACCCACCAGTTGTCCTACCCTTGTATTAAAACCATATGTGGATACCCGGCTTTGGCAGGTTTATCAGGGATTCCTGCTCTCACAGGATTGGATTCCATGTGCAAGGGGTTTCAATAAAGTTTTTCCTGTGGTAGTTCACTCGATGCTCGAACGAGCCATGATTGAACGCATGGAGCGAAAAGTCGGAGAAATACAGCGTTTGCTCAATATCACACGAAACAACCTGCATGAATGCTTCTATATTGCCATGGCCCGCGCCTTTGGGCAAAAAACCAATGCACAGGCCTTTGAAATTCTTGCCAGAACTACACCATTAAATATACTTGCCCGTTACTCCCATTCTTTTTTCCAAGTCGAGGCACTCCTTTTTGGCCAATCAGGTTTGATTTCAGAAAAACACGTGGATGAATACCACGATCGTCTGTACGCGGAATACAAATTTTTGAAAGAAAAGCACCATTTGGTGGCAGCCTTACATATTCCCTGGAAATTCATGCGCATGCATCCCCAGGGATTTCCCACAGTGCGCCTGGCACAATTTGCAGCCCTTATACATCAATCCTCCGGGCTGTTGCAGAAGTTATTAAACAGTCGGGATGTACAAGAAATGCAAAAAATGCTTTCCTGCCAGGCTTCGGAATACTGGAATACACATTATCGTTTTGGCGAAACAAGTGCCCCCAGAACCAAGTCGACAGGGAACGATTTTATTAATAACATCATTATTAACGCCGTAATACCTTTTCAGTGGATCGACGCAAGGATGCGCGGAGATGAATCAGGTCCCGAACAGGCACTAAGATTGCTCTATGAGCTTCCGCCAGAAAATAATTCCATTGTAAGAGGTTGGGCCAAGCTGGGCTATAATGCCAGAGACGCTTTTGCCAGCCAATCTCTTTTGGAATTAAAAAATCGTTACTGCACCTTCCGACGCTGCCTCGATTGCAAAATAGGTCATTCTTTGTTAAAAATGCAGGTTTAGACCTTAAGAAATAATTGATTTAAATCAAAAATATCTATTTTAGAGGCCTAAAAATGCCAAGCACTGAGCCTGAAATGGGGTAAAAGGCTCAGGTTAGATCTAACCATCAATCAATCAACCAGTAATCAGGAATGAGTACAAAACTTAAAACTTCTGATATCAAAACCGAGCACTGGGGTTCGAGGGTAGGGCTCGTATTAGCCATGGCTGGAAATGCAGTAGGTTTCGGCAATTTTTTAAGATTTCCTGTACAAGCCGTGCAAAATGGAGGTGGAGCCTTCATCATTCCCTACCTTGTAAGTCTGGTTTTACTTGGATTTCCCTTATTAATGATAGAATGGACAGCCGGGCGCTATGGAGGGCGCTTTGGCCACCATTCAACGCCGTTCATCTTACACAGCTTGAATAAAAAAGCCATCTGGAAATATGTTGGCGTTTTTGGATTATTCAGTAACCTCGCTATTGCAGCCTATTACTGCTACATGGAAAGCTGGACCATGTCGTATATTTTCCATAGCATTAAAGGCACTTTCAATCACCTTGACCAACACGGAGTAGCCTCGTTTTTTGATAGTTATGTCGACATAGGACATAGCACAACAGGCATTCCGTTTGAGGCTTTGGTGTTCTATATACTCTGTCTGGCTCTTAATGTTTGGATACTCAGTAAAGGACTTGCCGGGGGCATTGAAAAAGCAGCCAAAATCATGGTTCCTGTTCTTATTTTCTTTGGAATTTTCCTGGCCATCAGGGGAATTACACTTAAGGGGGGAGAACAACACGCCATTATGGACGGGCTGGCAGGTCTTAATTTCTTGTGGACACCACAATACGATTCATTGACCAATCCCCGGGTTTGGCTTGCGGCAGCAGGCCAGATATTCTTCACCCTCTCTGTAGGAATGGGGTCTATTCAATGCTATGCCTCATACCTACGTCAACGCGACGACATTGCAGTAAATGCTATGTCAGCCGGTTTTATGAATGAATTTGTCGAAATAGTACTCGGAAGTTCCATCATTATTCCCATTTCGGTGGGATATCTGGGTATTGACAAAGTAATTGATTTAGTGGGTCTTGGCGGATTAGGGCTTGCTTTTCGAACTATGCCTTTCCTCTTCGAGCAATGGGGGCCTATATTTTCTGCCCTGACAGGAACTGCTTTCTTCGGCCTTTTGTTTTTTGCAGGAATTACTTCTTCCCTGGCTATGGGAACTCCCATCATGGGTTTTCTAAAAGACGAGTATAACTGGTCGAATAAAAAATCGGCTATTACCTTTGGTTTAATAACTTTGGGTTTGGGGCTTCCAACGGTCTTGTTTTTTCAACAAGGAGTTTTTGATGAGTACGATTATTGGTCGGGCACAGTGGCGCTTTTTGTGTTTGCCATGCTCGAATCTATTCTTTTTGCCTGGTTTTTTGGATACAAAAGAGGCTGGAAAGAATTCATTGATGGGGCTGATATGCGTATACCAGTGATTTTCAAATATATATTAGGATTTGTAACACCAGTAATTCTGATTCTGGTTTTCCTGGCTTCATTGCTCAGACCTGCAGGCGACGACTGGAGTAAAATTAGTTTCAAAGGTTGGGAGCTGCATCCCGAAAGTATTATTGGTCAGCTTACTTATAAAGGTATAACCGAAAACAGAGAAAGCTTTGCTATGGCCTTTTACAGTGAGACTACCGGAACCCTCGACACGGTGTATACATTAAGGGGAAAGCATTACATACGTATTGTCCCCGATGGCAAAGGCCCTGAATTTGCTAAGAGTTATGTCTTCAATCCCGAAAAACACACATTAACGGTTAAGGTTGGCGAGCATATTCTGAAAGGGCAGAAACTTTATGATGGTTTCGTAATTAACCGCATTTTTTACATAAAAATGGCCCGGCTTATTCTGGTTGGGCTGTTTTTGGGTCTGAGTATTATGGTATGGTATGCCTATCGTAAGCGTAAAAGAGAAAATACAATATAAGCCATGAACACTTCAGCTTTAATTCTGATGATTTCCACTTGGTCAATCGTTACTTGCCTTACCATTTACTTTTTCGTAAAAGTATTGAAAGCGCCCATGCGTCAGGAGCCCGATTCCTATCTTGACAATGACCCTAAATAATCAAAGAAAATATATAAGTAACTGATTATTACACAATAATCAGTACCGTGAACGATTTTTCATTACTGTAAATAAGATATGAATGAGCAAGTTTAAAAAAATTCGCTCAATCTTGACTTAGCCGATTTTTTCACTCTTCTCCTTCCATAGATCGATAACCTTCTGTGCCCAGACTCCAGAACCAAGAAACCCGATATCCGAAGGCTAAAATCTGAAAACCCGAAACGAAATTTTATATCCTTCCCAACGCTTTCTGTATCTTAATATTCAGCTCGATAGGATTAAACGGTTTGGTAATAAAATCATTCATTCCAATCTTATTAATTTCCTCAACCTGTTCGGATAGTGCAGAAGCTGTCAGGGCAAAGATTGGAGTAGGATTAAGTCCGTTATCTCGCTCATATTCCCTGATTTTAATCGTAGCCGTGCGACCGTCCATTTCTGGCATTTGCAAGTCCATCAGCACTAACGCGAATTTTTTCTGTTTAAACTTTTCTAAGGCTTCAAGGCCATTTTCTGCCTGGTCAATGTTCAGGTTCCATTTTGAAAGAAATTTACCGGCGACAATCAAATTAATCTGGTTATCATCCACTACCAATACATTTTCACCGTTGAACAGAGCAAATTCATGCTTCACGGCTTTATCAGGCATTTCATGCACTTTTGAACTGATGCGGTAGCTGATGAATACAGTAAAACAACTTCCTTTTCCGGGTTCACTTTTTACTTCAATACGGCCCCCTTGCATTTCAACAAGACTCTTTGTAATAGCCAGTCCCAGCCCTGTTCCTCCATATTTACGTGTAATATCAACACCTGCCTGAGAAAAACTTTCAAATATCTGGGGGAGCTTGTCAGCCGGGATTCCTATGCCTGTATCTTCAATGTCAATGCGCAAACTAATGTGATTAGCTGTGCGTTCAATAAGAGTCAATTTAATCTTAACATACCCTTCATGGGTAAATTTGACTGCATTTCCCGCAATATTGAATAAAATTTGGTTAAAACGGGTGGGGTCACCAATGACAAAATCAGGAATATCAGGGCTTAACTCGCTGTATATGCGTATTCCCTTTTCGTTCGCCTTCACCTGCAAAACCTGTACTACATTGTAAACTTTTTCACGTATATCGAAGTCGGCTTCTTCAAAAACGAGCCGACCGGCATCAATCTTACTGTAATCAAGAATGTCGTTGATTAATGCGAGTAGATTTTCGGCACTAAATTTTAAAGTATTTAAGTTTTCAACCTGATCGGGTCGGGGATTTTCATTTAAGAGGATATAGGTCATTCCGATAACAGCATTCAAAGGTGTTCGCAATTCATGGCTGATTGTAGATAAAAAGAGGCTACGAGCCTGAGCCAGCTTTTCGGCCTTAAGTTTGGCTTCGTTGAGAGCCCTATTCGTTGCCTCCAGTTCAGCGTTTTTAAGAACAATGGCCGAATTTTGCTGTTCTATCTGATGAGTTTTTTCAAGAATCTCCCGGGTGCGTTCGCTGATAATTCTTTCCAATTCAGCTTCGCGAGTTCTATGCAAAAAGGCCTGATACCGTATTATAATTAGAATTAACAAAAGCAACGAAAGAGCGCCTCCGGCTAAAATCCATCTATTCTGGTACCATTTCAAACCCAGCTTCACCTTTACGATCAGAGGGGCACTCCAACGGTAGTTTCCAGATTTACGCGCCTCAAATTCAATTTGATAATGACCGGTCGGTAAATTCTCAGTGAAAACTTCCGCAATATTTCGAAAAGGTTGCCATGAGCCAGTGCCATTAGAAGAAATCAACCTGTAACGGTAAATCACTGAACGTGAAGGGAAAGCCGGAGTAACCAGTTCGAGTCTTAAAAAGTCACCCTTTCTAAGACGAATTAGCTTGTTAGCTTCACAGTGTGTTGTATTTCCATTAATGATAAGCTGATGTATCAAGGGCCGTGGAGTGTCGTTTGATGAAAGCTTGTCCCCGGGAACAGCAATCCCGCTAATGGTACCCACCCAGATTCTTCCCTGAGCATCTTCTACAAGTGTGCGGTAAGATGTGGTTTTACTGGGCAACCCATTGCGCTCCGAGAAAACATAAAACTCTTTGCCATCCCATTTAACAAGCCCTAGACTAATAGTAAACCAGATATTACCATTCCTATCAACAATAAGGCTTTTTACGGCAGTTTCAGTAATGTTTTCATGCTCAAGCCGTGTGAGTCGGCCTTGGAAATCCATTTTTAAAACTCCAAAAGCAGAAGCAAGCCATATATTCTGCTTTTTATCAAAGGCGATATCATTGATAGCAATGGGCACATTATGCCGAAAACTCAAGGGACGGCTAAGATTCTTAAGTATCTGCTTCTCTATATCATAGTCCCAAAGATAACCCTCATCGTTTGTACCTCCGAGCATCAGATGCCCGTTACCCGGATGTATGGCCATGCTGATAATTCTGCTGTCTTTTAGGGCTTCATCCTTTATCGGAAAATTCAATTGACCTTCGCTATCAACGTATCCTGGAGCATTTCTGCCATCCTGACAAAACCAAACTCTGCCTCGGCCATCTGGCACAAGATTGAATATGGCCGACTTTTTTTCAGAAAAAATTCGCACAGGTTTCCCATTTTTACCACTAACAAAATAAATATTTCCCTCTGTGGTGGTCCACCAGATTCGCTCGCCATCCCAAACTACTCTTAAAATCGTTTCTCCTGTTAATTGATACTTTATTCGGGCTTCAAATCCAGTGTTTCCTTTTACAACAGACCATAATCGGGAGTTCTCGGCAATTAAGACCTCGTCTTCTGCAACAGCTATGGCCTGGATATAACCATTTATCTGTGCAGCGAAAGGATTCTCAAATAATTGCCTTTGCATAAGCGCCAAACCATTGTCGGAGCTAAGCCAAATATTACCTTTACCGTCATTCTTAATATGATTAACATTTTGCCAGGCAAATTCCTCAATCTTTTGACAAAATAAGCCTGTGGACAACTTTCGAATGGTATATAATCCTTGCGACCAGCTTCCAGCCAGGAAAAAGTCCTCTTCTGAGGGTTCAATCCACGAAAATTCAATACCCGGAATTAAAAGGCGCTCGGAGACTATCTGACCATTATTCGTCTGATATTCCCACAAACCTTCCCTTGCCGCAGCCCATATTTTCCCTCCGTAAAACGAGGATGCGAAAAAAAACTGTTTTTTATTAAATTGGGAAGGCACCGGTGATACTGAATGCGACTCTGCATCGATACGAAATATTTTTCCCCCTTCATAAAAAGCAAATAGATACCCGCTTCCATCATCAGCAAGCATGAAGGAGCGTTGCACATTCTCCGGAAAAGTAGTCATACTCAGGCCTAAGGGCAATAGCTTCCCATCTTTAAAACGATAAATGGTTCTATTATCCGAAATCCATGTACGTTGCTGACTATCAGTAAAAATCAATTTGGGATACCACAGGGTGGAATCAGTCGGAGTAACTGACCCTCGTTTAATCACCTTAACAGAAACCTCACAATCGCTCACACTTACCTGAGATAAACCCATATCGTCAGATACCAGTAAACTTCCATCGGGAAGACTGTGAACAAATTTGACCAAAGTTCCCGGTAGTTCTTTTTGAAAAACGCGGAAATGCTGCCCATCGAAAAGCGCAAGGCCGTCATCGCTTGCTATTAACGGAAACCCTGAAGCACTGATTGCTGTTGCTTTGAGTAAATCCGTGGGTAATCCCTCATTGGTTGTGTAATAAGTAAAATTAAAATACTGGGCCTGCGTATTTTGTGCAAAGGCCATAACCATTAATAAAATCAAAAAACGGCCCATGAACCTTACCATACATAAATCTTTTTCCTGGTTACATAATCTTTATTAACTCTAAAATGCTAAGGTAAAAAAATAACTGCGGTTAATTTCATCGATACAAAAAATTTCTACTTTTGAGCTGCCTATACCCTGATCAAATAAATGGTTTAATGCTTAAGGTTCAGAAATTATTTTGGATAGGATTTTTGCTGGGAATGTTTCTTTTCTGGGCCGCTCCTGTCGTTTGGGCGAATGGCAAAATCTACAAAATTGGTTTTGATATCAATTATCCTCCTCATGAATTCCTGGGGAAGGATGGTGAGCCTACTGGCTTCGATATTGACATTGCACGGGCGGTTATGGATGCCTTGGGCGAACAGTATGTTTTTATTGGAGGAACCTGGGCTGAAATCACTCATCAACTTAAAAATGGTCAAATCGACTTTATTGCAGGAATGTACCTTAATCCCGGCAGGGATTCAATCTACGATTTTAGTACAGCTTACTACATCATCTTTCATGCCATCTTTTTCAACGAAAAAAGCAGAATAAAAAACATCAGCGACTTGCAGAACGAGAAAAACCCCATTGCCATAATTCCCAAAAACCAATATCTCATCGATTTTTTAAAAGAGAAAAATCCTTCTATAATTTTCAATTTTGGACTCAATGCCCGGCATTGTATTCAAATGTTATCTTCTGGGGCTGGTGATATAGCTATCGTTCCCGAAACCGTGGGAAAATACTACATCGAACGATATCATTATAGAAATATAGAGTCGGCTGTTATTAAAATTATCCCTCGGGAATATGGTTTTGCTGTAAGAGACGGTGACACTTTATTAATCAAAAAACTCAATAAAGGCCTAAGTCTGATTCAGGATAATGGCAGATATAAAGGAATTAAAAACAAATGGATACCTTCAGAATTATCAAAACTCGATAAAATTCTCCAGAAAATAGTTATTACCATACTTCTTTTTCCGGGTGCCGCTCTTTTGATTTATTTAACATGGAACAGGCAGCTGAAAAAAATAGTAGCTCAGAAAACTGAAGAGTTAAAACAGGAACTTGAAAAACGAAAGCAGATTGAAGCCGAACTCATAAAAGCAAAAGAAAAGGCAGAAGAAAGCGACAGGCTAAAATCATCTTTCTTAAGTAATATGAGCCACGAAATTCGCACCCCAATGAATGCCATCATAGGATTCAGCGAACTACTGGCTGAAGAAAACATAACTCCGGAGGAAAAAGCAGAGTATTACGAACTCATTACGGTAAATGCCAACATCTTGCTCAACCTTATCAATGATATCATTGATATTTCAAAAATAGAAGCCGGGCAATTAGAAATACTACCTGAGCCGGTACTGGTTAACGAATTGTTGTCTTCGCTTTACGACGTCTATACCAATGAACTCAAAGTTCGGAAAAAAACAAGAATTAGCCTCGAATTGGTAATGCCAGGCCCAGATGATCTTTTTGTAATTGCAGATAGTATCCGACTGTCTCAAGTAATCACCAATTTAATGATCAACGCCATCAAATTCACAAATGATGGCTATATAAGGTATGGCTATGAACTGAGGGAGGATTTAAAGCAGATACATTTCTTTGTTAAAGATACAGGGCCAGGAATTTCGCCTGAAAAGAAGGAAATTATTTTTGAAAGATTTCGTCAGGCCGAAGAGGGGCTTAACCGACGTTATGAAGGGGCAGGTCTTGGACTGTTTATTTGCAACAATCTTGTAAACATGATGGGGGGAAAAATCTGGCTTAGCTCAGAGCTTGGCCGGGGCTCTACTTTCTGGTTTTCGCTCCCCCTGCCTTCGGCTCAGGGGATAGGTCATTCTGAGTAAAAATCGACCCCAAATTTACTAATACCTTTGAGGAACAAAGGTTTGTTCGTTTAAAGGGGGCCGAACATAATGTCCTGAGGGTTTCCGGGGAGGTAATTCCATGATTGCCGGAGGCAATTCTTCATAGGGGATTAATGAAAGCAGATGAGCTATGCAATTGAGTCGTGCCCGACGTTTATCATCCGCATCGACTACCCACCAGGGGGAAATTTTAGTATCGGTATAGGCAAACATTTCATCTTTGGCCCTGCTGTATTCATCCCATTTGTCGCGTGAAGCGAGGTCCATGGGGCTAAGCTTCCATCGGCGGGTGGGGTCGGCCAGGCGCTGCCTGAATCTTCGCTCCTGTTCTTCTTCACTTACAGAAAACCAATATTTTATAAGGATGATGCCTGAACGTATCAGCATGCGTTCGAAATAGGGGCATGAGCGTAAGAATTCCCAATATTCCTCTTCGGTACAGAATCCCATTACCCTTTCTACACCTGCCCGATTGTACCATGATCGGTCGAAAAGAACCATTTCACCTGCTGAAGGAAGATGTGCCACGTAACGTTGAAAATACCATTGGGTACGTTCCTTTTCGGTTGGAGCAGGCAAGGCCGCTACCCGACAAATACGGGGATTGAGGCATTCGGTAATACGTTTGATGGTTCCTCCTTTTCCTGCTGCATCGCGACCCTCGAAAATTACTACGACCTTAAGTCCTTTTACCTTAATCCATTCCTGCAGTTTAACGAGTTCCACCTGCAATTTGGCCAGCTCCTGCTCATAGAATTTTTTCTTTAGTTTAGAGGGTTCCTCCATTTTTTCTGCTTCAGGCTTGGAGCTCTGCTTTAGGGGATTTCGAGGGGCAATTTCATCCTGAAATTCTTCACTGAACAACCTGCGAATATCGTCTTGCATCGTAAGAATGGTTTTAGGTAAATATACACCCTTTAATCCATTTTACAATGACCTGCTATTTCAAGGCCAAGCAAATCATCATACCAGTGCATCAGGTTTCGCATTAAAGGATTGCGTACATCGAAAGTGAAGTTTTCGATTCGGCGCAAGGGTAAGACCTTAGGAGAAGTGCCTGTCAGGAATGCTGCCTCAAACTGGTCCAGCGATTCAAAATGAATTTTTTCCTGTCGTACCGGTATCCCGTTCAACCGGGCTAAATGTATCACTTTGTGGCGTGTCACACCCATAAGCACCATTTCTTGTGGAGCGGTATAGAGCTCATTGCCTTTCACGAAAAAGACATTCGACCTGCTTCCCTCGGTTACCCAACCCTGTTTATTCACCAGAATGACTTCATATACTCCCTGAGACTCCATCATGGCACGGGCCGCATCTTTTAAGGGGACATTCCGGTATTTAGTATTTGGACTTATTCTCTCGCTGAAATAGAAGATAGCTTCAACTCCCTCCTCATACTGAACAGGTGCCGGGTAAGTATGAGGAATATACCATGCCATAATATGCCTGATGTTTGGACATGCCTCAGGTTGGTAATTGGCCGACAATTCGATATTCCCATCGGGAGAACCGTTGGCATCGAGCATGGCGTAAAGCTTTTGCTCTATTTCATCATCACTCATCCATAGGTCGAAACCAGAGTTACGAGCAGATGCCCTGAAGCGATGCAGATGGTCGCGCAAAAAAATGAAATGTCCGTTAATAACCCTGATTACTTCATACACGGTGTAGCCTTGCGAAAGTAAGCGCTCGTCAATCTGATCGCAGGCAAAAATATCATTGTCGAACCAAATGTATTCCCTGTAGGGTTTTATCATCTGTCAAAGGTTTATCGGTTACAGCGAAACCACCTCTATTAAAAAGGCAGGTCGTCGTCGATGGGAGCAGGATTAGAAGGGGATGCATCAGGCTGAGCAATAGGAGGCCGTTCAGAAAGGTAATATTGTTCAGTTGGAGGTGCAATGGGAGCGGATGCACCTGAAACTTTTGTTATTTCGTAAGCTCTAACGTCGGTGTACCAGCGTTCATTATATTCCCGAGATTCTATACTAAAGCTTATTTTCAACTCATCCCCCGGAGTTAGCTCCTTCAAAATTTCTGTGCGCTCATTCCAAGCAATCAGGCAAATTTTTTTAGGATAAGTTTCTATCGTCTCTATAATGAAGCTCTGTTTTTTCCAGTTTCCGCGAGCGCTGGTTCCACTCTGGGGCTCCAATACTTTCACCAGTTTTCCGTTAATTGTGTGATCCATAAAACAATAAAAAATTAATAAGCAATTTTATTTTCAGATTCGTTCCAAACCCGGAATGGGGCATTAGCATTTTCAATTTTAACATGAACAAAAGGAATGTTACGGTCTAAATGAGGTTTTCCAATCTCCTGGTAAATAAAGCTATCGTCGAAACCGGCGGCGGCTGCTTCATCTTGTGTAGCAGCATAATATACCTTGCGAATACGAGCCCAATAAATTGCACCCAGGCACATTGGGCAGGGTTCACAACTGGTATAAAGCTCGCAATCGTCGAGTTGGAAAGTATTTAGCTTTCGGCATGCTTCTCGGATTGCATTCACTTCGGCATGGGCCGTCGGGTCGTTGCTGGATGTAACAGAGTTAGCTGTCGCGGCTAATATTTGGCCATTTCTAACGATTAGGGCGGCAAAAGGACCTCCACGCCCTCTCTTTACATTGTCCTGCGCCATTTCTATGGTAAGGCTCAAATACTTTGATGCGTTTTCCATACCCGTCTTTTAATTTTCAAAATTACATAAACCTGATGAAGAAAACAGCTGTTGGTTAAGCTCGGAGGGTTTATTTACCCTGAATTTCCTGAAAATATTTTGTCCATTTCCCTTTAATTGTGGGCCATTGCAAAGCGCTTTGCAACACTTTCAAAAATTCAGCTCTGGGAATGGTTTCAGCCCCAAGACTAAGTAAATGCTCCGTTTTCATCTGCGCATCAATAAAGAGAAAGCCGTGGTGAAGGGCAAATTGCACCAGGTAATAAAAAGCCACCTTGCTTGCATCGGTCATGTGATGAAACATACTCTCTCCAAAAAAAGCTTTTCCCAGGCTAACGCCATATAATCCACCAACCAGCTTGCCTTCGAACCAGGTCTCAAAACTGTGAGCATATCCTGCCTTATGAAAAGATGTGTAAGCCTTTTCAACCTCCGATGTAATCCAGGTTCCGGTCTGATCTTTGCGCGGAGTAACCCTGCAGGCATTTATTACCTGCGGAAAAACCGTATCAACGGTCACCTGAAATTTGTTTTTCCTTAAGGTTTGACGTAAGCTATGCGATAGTTTGAACTTTTCCGGTATAAGCAAAGTTCGTGGGTCAGGCGACCACCACATGATAGGCTCCCCCTCAGTGTACCAGGGGAAAAGTCCGGAGCTGTATGCCGACAGCAAACTTTTAATGCTAAGATTACCACCAATGCCCACCAAGCCAGCTTCCTCGGCTTGTTTGGATATTAGCATGCCTTCATATTCAGGATCAAATGCAATGATTGCCATTACTCACTAACAAAAATTTTTTTTGAATAACTACCCTTAGAGCTTATTACCTGAGCAAAATACCAACCCCGTGCCAAATGTTGAAGAGGAAACATGGGTTTATTCAGGTCTTTACTCCTGAAAACCTCTCTGCCATTGATATCAATAACTCTAACCATCTGTATAATTTCACCTTCTGATGGATGGAAAAGCAGGCAAAATTTTCCATCCATTAAAATTATTTTAAATTCTGAAAAAGGTTTTTCTGGTATTCCCAAGGGGTCAGTCATCAAGGTAAATTGGTGCACAATTTCGGGTGCCATAGCGGGATCATTTACGTGGCCAAAGGTATCGGCTGCGTAAATATAGTATTGAACCGTATCTCCAGGGCTAAGCCCATTTATCGTACCGTAATATTTACCCATTTGTAATTGCATAGCAATGCTCGTAAATTCCTGACTAGGCAATATGCGATAAAACAATACCACCGAGTCAGGGTTATTTTCCGCTTGTACCAGGCACGTTATGGTCTTGAAGGGCTCAAAAATTTGTTCACCTTTCAGTGCAGCATGAAGAATTCTTAAAAACTGAGGTTTGCATATCTCCCGGGTAATACAATGAATAGCCCCATATAAAGGGGTTAATGTGCGGGCATCAACCATTTTAATTTGATACCCAGGCATATTCCTTTCGTAGATAGCTTTGGCAGTGTCATCCAATGGATGGTTATATTTGGGAACCACAACCACCCCATTGGTAGTCAGTGAATTCGTATATGTGCGCATTTCGTCGTTGAGGGTAGTGGTATAAGTTCCATCTTCTTTGGGAGGGGCAGGAATACGAACAATTTTATAAGGTATTCCCAACGGATTTGACATTTGAGAAAGCTGCTGTGCGATACCTTCGATGATTGGATAGTCGGGTAAATAATCGGGATAACTGGAAATAAGTATTGTTTGATTGTCAATCATTTTCATAAACATGTCCACATGCATCCATATTCCTCCGCCACTATTTTCCAATACATCAATAAAATGAAAATCATTCAGTCCAAAATAGCTGAGAAAAAGACTTTTTACCTGTGACTGTGTAAGCGTTGGATTTTGGGTAAAAATGCGTTTGCTGCCAAATCCTGCACCAGTGCCGTCAAGAATTACATTACCCCCTTCAACCTCAAGGGGGAATTGCACCACCGGGATACCCCATTGACGACCCAATTGAGCCGGAATTGAATCGTCTTTCGGACGATTATATTTGCTGTAACGGGCATCTAAAAAAAATCTCTCCCAATGCTCACCATTGAATCTATAACCTGAAAACGGACCATAATCGCGAATCCACAGGGTTTCAGTCCAACCGGGTACAAATTTTACATTATGATAACCCACGCCGTGAAGAAGAAGATATGTGCGAATGTATGTAGTATCATAAGGTGCCGGTCCGGGATAATAAATTATCCATACCGTACTAACATCCTGCAAGGAATGGGCAATATTGGCCACCACCGAATCACGCGAAGGTGCATAATCCCAGGTAAGTAATACCCCTTCATTATATTCAAACTCAGCAGGAAATGCTCGTGTCTGTGCAGGCAATTGACTTATAAAACAATAAAGTAATATGTACAAATAAATGAATTTTCTCATCCCGATTAATTGTATTAGTTCCACCCAGAAATAAACCTTTATTTCACACTTTTCAATGTCGCAAGTTAATATTTTAATGCCACGTAAAAAAGATACCGACAAGTAATTTTATAATGCCTTCATCAGCCAGTATTGCCAGAATTCTGTAGAATTTGTAAGAATGCATAATTTTGAGATGAAAAATGCATCAAACAGATTTATGAAACTAATGAAAAATCAATAAGGAATTATTGATATTTGCATTAATTATAAAACTAATTCGGTCTAATATGAAAATGGACAAACTTTGTCAAAGCTGCGGTCTCCCTTTGGAAAAAGATCCACTAAAAGGCGGCACCCATGTTGATGGAAGCCAAAACCCGAAATATTGCAGCTATTGTTACCAAAATGGAGAATTCACCTTTAAAGGCACTGTGAAGGAATTTCAAGCTTTCGTCATGCAAAAAATGCGAGAGCAAGGCCATTCTTGGTTAAAAGCATGGCTGCTTACCCGAAGTATCCCCTACTACGAAAGATGGAAAAAGAATTGAAAGCAGGCTGGACAAATGTGATTCACTATCTGGGAAGCGCCTTACTGGTTATTGGTGCAGTCGATCCTTTGGAAGGTTCCGTGCTTATTACGATAGGTAGTGGATTGCTGACATTTGTTGCTTTTAAAAACCGCAGAAAAGATCGTAACCGACTGATTGCAGGCTTTATAAGTATTTTGGTTGGGGTTTTCTTTTTGTTTCTATTCTCCTCGTTTGGTGGATTTGGAGGACCTAACGGAATTGCATGGGGATGGAGTGTGCTGATATTGCCCTACCCGGCTGGTTGGTTTTATACAATAGGCCTTTTGTTAGCAAGACTTAAGGCAAAACCCAAAGCATAGTCGCCTCCACCTTTTTTATAGAAAAATTGTACCACAACCTTCAAAGGAAAGCATAATCACCTTATAAGGCCAACCGTAAGGTTGATTATTCTTTCCATTCTGCAAGTACTTTGACAACCTTTGCCAACATTTCATCCGTGAAATCGAGATGCGTGACAAAACGAATAGTTTGAGGGCCAAAGGTTAAGGCAAGAATGTCATGAGCTTTTAAATAATTCAGGAAACGATCAGCAGGCATCGAATCTTTTAACCTAAAAATCAATATATTACTTTCTACAGGAAAAACCTCATCCACAAATCTGAGTTCACTGAGGGCTTTACCCAATGTCTGTGCCCGGCGAAAATCTTCTTTTAATAAAGGAATATTGTTTTTCAGGGCATATAATCCGGCAGCGGCGAGGTATCCTGCCTGACGCATACCCCCACCTAAAACCTTACGAATACGGCGAGCTCTGGTTATGTCATGTTTCGAGCCTAACAAAACAGATCCTACGGGTGTACCCAGTCCTTTGGAAAGACAAATGCTGATAGTATCGAAAATAACTCCGTAATCCCTGGGTTGAGTTCCGTTAAAGGCCATAGCATTAAACAAGCGGGCGCCATCCAGGTGAAAACCTAAACCTTTTTGATGAGTAAAACTGCTGATTCTCCTGAGCTCCTCAATATCCCACACCGAACCACCACCTTTGTTGGATGTATTTTCGGCCACCACTAACCTCGAAACAGCCAAATGATAATTATCGGGTTCATTCAGGGCTTCTTGTACCTGTTGCAAGGTAAATCGCCCTCTGTCGCCTTTAAGCAGACGCACAGAACAACCTGAGTTAAAAGCTATACCACCCGCCTCAAACAGATATACATGAGCAGTTTCATCACAAATTACTTCATCACCAGGGCGGGTATGCAACTTAATGGCTATTTGATTAGCCATGGTGCCCGAAGGGGTAAAAATTCCGGCTTCCATGCCAAACATGTTGGCCAGCGTCTGCTCGAGTTCTATTACCGTAGGGTCTTCACCAAATACATCGTCACCCACCCTGGCTTGCATCATGGCTTTTAGCATACCCTCGGAAGGACGAGTCACAGTATCGCTTCTCAAATCAATCCATTGTTTTTCCATCTCCCAGTTGTTTTAAAATCTGATGTAAAGTTTGGTTTACGCTATTCGCTTCTTTTGCATCTATAATGAGGGGGGGCGAAAGCCGGAGAGCCGAAGGGCAAAATAAAAAACGGTCGCTAATGAGGCGATTTGCCCACATGAATTCTAAAGCCCGTGAGGCAAGTTCGGGGGTTAAAAAATCAAGAGCGATTAACAAGCCCGATTTTCTTAGTTCACGAATTGCAGAATACTCTTCGAGACCTTTTGTAAGCAGATGGGCTTTTTCTTCAACGGATTCCCAAAGTCTGCTTTCCTTTAAAATATCGAAGGAAGCACAAGCAGCTGCGGCACTCACAGGATTACCTCCAAAAGTAGTAAGGTGTCCCAGGGCTGGATTATGAGCCAAAGTATCCATAATCGTCTTTGAACTGATAAATGCGCCCAGAGGCATACCTCCTCCCAAAGCTTTTGCCAGACATAATACATCAGGCACTACTTCGTATTTTTCGAAGGCAAACAGTGATCCGGTACGGCCCATTCCCGTCTGTATTTCATCAAAAATGAGCAGAGTACCTGTCTCGTTGCAACGTTGCCTGAGGGCTTTTAGAAACTGATTTTGAGGTACGATAACCCCAGCCTCTGCTTGAACAGGTTCCACTATGACTGCAGCCACCTCGGGTGTTATCAGGTCTAAATCTTCAAAACAATTAAATCGCAGGAAAACAATGCCGGGTAACAGTGGACGATATTTCATCTTCAACACTTCGTCGCCCATAATGCTGAGCGCTCCATGTGTACTTCCATGATAAGCTTTTTTAAAGGCAGCTATATAATGCCTGCCAGTAAACCTTTTTGCCAACTTCATGGCACCTTCAATGGCTTCAGCACCTGAATTTACAAGATATACACAGTCGAGCTGAGGAGGTAAAACGCTTACCAACCTTGAAGCCAATTCCACCTGAGGAGATTGAACAAATTCACCATAAACTGTCTGATGCAGGTACAGACCTGCCTGTTGCCTGATAGCTTCAATAATTCGTGGATGATTGTAGCCCAAATTATTCACAGAATAACCTGCGCTCAGGTCGGTGTACTTTTCGCCTTGAGGAGTAATCAGGTAAATTCCTTCAGCATGACTAAATTGCAAAGCTGGGGGTTCGAAAGATGTAAGCGCCAGATGTCTGAAAAAAATCTCCCGATCACTCATTCGTTTTTTGCCCGGTATCATAAGACTGCTCTTTGCCCGTTTTTTTAATAATTAATGAAGCCAATACTGACAATAACAAAACCACTGCTACAATACTTAAGGAAAGGGGTGATGAAATTTCGATGCCCCAAATATCAGCCAATAACATTTTGACCCCAATAAATGTGAGGATAAAAGCCAACCCGTAATGAAGGAAACGGAATAAAGGCATGAGATTAGCAAACAGAAAATAGAGAGAGCGAAGCCCCAGGATAGCGAAAATATTGGAGGTGTAGAGAATAAAAGGATCGTCGGTAATGGCAAAAATAGCCGGAATGCTGTCTACGGCAAAAATTACATCAGTTCCCTCTATTACCAGAACAACCAGAAACAAAGGGGTTGCCATCAAACGACCTGCCTGGCGAATAAAAAACCTACTGCCCGAATATGCAGGGCTAAAAGGGAACAAACGATGGGCAATCTTTACTATCCAGTTTTTCGAAAAATCTTTCGAAGTCTGGTCGTCGTGTCTCCACGATTTAACCCCGGCATACACAAGGAAAAAGCCAAATATGGCCAGCAACAGGTTAATATGATACTCCCTGCCGTTCAGCTCAAAAGGAGGCAGGTAAGTCAATTTGATCAGTCCCACTCCCGCAAAAATGAAGATAGCTCTGAAGATAAGTGCGCCAATAATTCCATAAAATAAGACCTTATGCTGATACTCTTCAGGGACGCTAAAAAATCTAAAAATCAATATAAAGACGAAAATATTATCCATCGATAAGGCCTTCTCGATGAGGTAGGCTGATACGAAGTCGCTGGCAGCTACGTGTCCCGATTCAATCCAAATCAGGCCGGCAAAAAGAAAGGCCAACGAAATCCAAAACAATGACCAACGTATAGCCTCACGACTGCTTACCTTGTGGCTTTTTTTATTAAAAACACCCAGGTCGAGCAAGAGCATTAAAATAATCAGAACGGCAAACCCAATGATTATAAGTGGATGGTGGGCTTGCTTATGGGATATAAACAGAAACATGGTGAATAAATGAAATTGGGTTGCAAAAGTACGCAATTAATCCCTGGATGAAAGTCTATAAATTCGCAGTAAAATTCATCATTATGAATTCACCAAAAGTGGTAGTGATTACAGGGGCTTCATCGGGTATTGGTAAAGCCCTGGCGATGCAGTATGCCCAACGTGGGTGTCACCTGGTGCTGGGTGCACGCAGGCTAGATGTACTCGAGTCGATGAAGCCCAACCTCATAAAAAACGGGAGCATGGTCGTTTGCCAACAGACAGATGTTACCAGAGAAGAAGATTGCAGAAGTTTGATAGAAATCGCAGTCAAAGAATTCGGAAAATTAGATATCCTGATAAATAATGCTGGCATCTCCATGCGGGCACTCTTTAAAGATGTCGAGCTGGAGGTAATACGCCGCCTGATGGATGTCAATTTCTGGGGCACAGTATATTGCACGAAATATTCACTACCCTATCTTATCCAATCGAAAGGAAGCGTGGTAGGTGTCATCTCCATTGCAGGTTACATAGGTTTACCGGGACGCACCGGATATTCCGCTTCTAAATTTGCGGTAAGGGGATTTTTAGAAACCCTGCGCACCGAAAACCTCAAAACCGGCTTGCATGTGCTCATCGCAGCCCCGGGGTTTACGGCCACCGATATCCGTTTTACAGCCTTAAAAGCAGATGGTTCGCCCCAGGGTGCCTCGCCCCGTGAAGAAGCGAAAATGATGTCGGCTGATGAAGTAGCAACACGCATTATCAAAGCCATAGACAAACGTAAAAACAACCTTGTACTCACTTTTCTGGAAGGGAAATTCACAGTTTTTTTACATAAATTTTTCCCCACCCTGGTCGCTCGTTTGGCCTACAACCATATGGCAAAAGAACCAGATTCACCTTTCAAATAAATGAACGCATCTATGGGCAAAAAAATAAAGACAGAAATCATCCCACTCAGGGGCCTTACGACAATCCAATTTGGAGACACCACCGAACAGGTTGAGTTTTTACTCGGCCCTCCAGAAGAAACTGAGGTAATTGATCCTATCGAAGAAGGAGGATTCCCCACCCTGGTGTATTATTATTGGGATGAATGTATTACCTTCTTCTTCAATCAATCTGCAGAGAAACCATTTCTGATTGCCATGGAAACCGATGACCTGAAGGCCACCCTCCTTGATGAACGCATTTTTAAAATGAAACCCGATGAAATTGTATCGCTTATGGCGAGTCAAAAACTGTTTGACTATGAAAAAGAAACAGAAGATTGGGGTGAAGTGCGTTATACCTGGGAAGAATGGAACATAGATTTTTACTTTGATAAGAATAAACTTTCGGTTGTAAATTGGTCGGCCATACTCGATGCAGAAGGTAAGGTATTTATTCCAGATGAACCTATCCGCTGGTAAGGGTTGGCATTCATCAAGCCTTCTTCGTTTAACCCACCCGCCAATTTACCTCTATTTTAACATGATACATCTATGGGCGGAAAACATCCACAATTAATTATAAATCAACACAATAAAACCACTGAATAATTTTATTCGGAAAAAATATTTTGACAGAATATTGCCATATTCAGAAATTTGTATATTTGCAGCGTCTAACATGAAAAGGAAAAATATGATATCACAGATAATGAACATAGCTTGGTGGTGGCTTTTCCCGTTGAAAGCAGGGGGGAAAGTCTGAGGCTATTTTATTATCGGAAATCATAAACATATAGCGCCGCAGGATACCCCCTGCGGCGTTTTTTGTTATGTAACACCAAAAACTCGAAACATGGAAAGAAACATACATATCAGCGCATGGCTCTGGCGGGCAAAGCCCCGCCGCACGAAACGAATAAAACAAAACTCAAGCCTTGCAACAAGGCCTTTCAACCATTAACTCAATTGTAATTTTTAAAATTATGTATTTCAAAAACCTTTAAAAACCTAAAACAATGAATATTTCAACAGTAAATTCAAACGATATTAAAGTTCGTCCTATCGACAACATGTTAAAATATAACGGACGTTATGGCGAATACGGAGGCGCTTACATACCGGATGTGTTGGCAGTACCTCTCCAAAAGCTAAGCGAGGCTTTCGACTATTTTTCCCGTGATCCAGAGTTCAGGGCTGAATTTTCCAACATTTTGCGTGATTATGCCGGACGACCCTCACCTCTATATTTTGCTCAAAAACTTTCAAAACACATAGGCTCAACCCTCTATTTAAAAAGGGAGGATCTCAATCATACAGGTTCGCACAAGATAAATAATACACTGGGTCAGGCATTGATAGCCAAACGAATGGGGGCGAAAGAAATTGTAGCAGAAACCGGTGCCGGGCAACACGGGGTAGCTACAGCAACAGCAGCGGCACTGATGGGTATTCCGTGTAAAATTTTCATGGGAGCAGTAGATGCACGCCGGCAAGCACTCAATGTCAAAAGAATCCAACTTTTAGGAGCCGAAGTAATTACCACAACTAGAGGAACAGCCACATTGAAGGATGCTGTAGATGAAGCGTTGAATTATTACATTAGTCATCCGGATGTATTTTATCTCCTGGGCTCGCAAGTTGGCCCCGACCCCTACCCTCGCATGGTCGGTTTTTTCCAGAGTGTAATCGGGCAGGAAGCACGTGCACAGATTCTAATGAAGGAGGGCCGTTTGCCTGATGCTGTAATTGCTGCAGTTGGAGGCGGAAGCAATGCCATAGGTTTATTTTCAGGATTTTTAGAGGATCATGAAGTTAAAATTTATGGAGCCGAAGGAGGGGGTGATGCCCTGCCCGGAAAAACCGCGGCTACGCTTACTTTCGGGAAACCTATGATTTTCCAGGGAACTTATTCCTATTGCCTCACCAACGACGAAGGTCAGCCTGTCGAATCTCATTCCGTTGCCGCCGGTCTCGACTATCCCGGTGTCAGTCCACAACATGCCTTCCTGAAAGATAGTAAACGAGCACAGTATTTTGCCGTTACTGATAAAGAGGCTATTGAAGCATTTCATTTGCTCTCTCAACTCGAAGGCATCATCCCTGCTATTGAATCGAGTCATGCAGTAGCTTTGGCAATTCGGCTGCTTCGCAATCAAAACCTGCTGGCAATTGTCAATCTCTCGGGCAGAGGTGATAAAGACGTGGATAGGGATTTTTGACTAAGAAGTGCTACGTATTTTTTTCCCCGTTCTGTTTCAAGGGCGGGGTTTTTTGTTCCAGGTTCCGGGTTCCAAGTTCCTAGTTCCAAGTTCCAGGTTTCAAGTTCCAGGTTCCGGGTTCTGGGTTCCGGGTTCCAGGTTCCGGGTTCTGGGTTCGGTTTAAAGTATTGATTTTTAATTAATTAAAAAAATATTTTAAAAAAAAATTAACCAATTGGTCAACATTTCGGATTCTTTTCTAATTTTGCCATTAATTAACCATTTAGTTAAAATCAATATTACCATGAAAAAGAACAAAGAAACGGCAACCGAACAAGCCATTTTGGAGGCAGCACGAAAGGTATTTGTCGAAAAAGGTTTTGACGGAGCAAGGATGCAGGAGATAGCTGATGAAGCAGGCATTAACAAGGCTCTGCTCCATTATTATTACCGTTCTAAAGAAAAACTTTTCGAAACGGTGTTTCTGGAAGCCTTTATTAAGGTTGTTCCTTCGGTGTTGGTGATTCTTAATTCCGACGAACCACTTTTCAACAAGATTGAACGCTTCGTTAGTAATTATTTGGATGTATTAGCGGAAAACCCGATTATTCCTGGTTTTATTTTACACGAACTTGCGCACAATCAAAAACGCATTGGTTCACTCATCAGAGGCACAGGTATAAATCCTCAGTTTTTCATAGCACAAATCTACCGAGAGATAGAAGCAGGAAATATCAAAAATTGCGATCCCAGGCAGCTCATCATCAATATGCTCTCGATGTGCATATTTCCATTTGTTGCCAAACCGATACTGCAGGCTGTGTTTTTCAAAAACAGCGAAGAGGAGTACAAACAATTTATTGCAGAGCGCAAAGCCGAAGTTACCCGTTTTATCATCGCATCCATACGGAAACAACAGGAAGAGGAAATCATTTTACCCGGTCAATCCACTCAAAATACTTCCAAATGAAGGTTATTCATTTTATTGTAAGTAAAAAAACGATTCAGGTTTTTTTCACAGCCTGGCTAATTCTACTGCTAAAATCTCAGGCAATACAAGCTCAACCCTTGATGGAACTTTCGTATGAAGATGCCTGCCAGGCCGTTAAAAACCATTCTGCTCTGCGAGAGAACCCCCAAATACTGTCCGAAATTGCGAGGATGGCCACTCAGAACATCCATTCAACATGGCTTCCTCAGGCCTTTCTAAATGCACAGGCTACGTGGCAATCGGAAGTTACCCGGGTTCAAATTCCGATACCTGGAATTTCGCTACCGGAGATTCCACAAGATCAGTATAAACTATCGGCCGAAATCAGCCAATTGATTTACAACGGAAACACCTCTGTTTACCGCAGGAATCTGGAGCTTTTGCAACAAAAAGCCAACACCCTCGATGTAGAAATGCAATTAGATCTATTGGAGCAACAGGTAGATGCTTTGTTTTTTCAAATTCAAACCCTCAGGCGGCAGGAAAACATACTTCAATGGCAAACTAAAACGCTGGAAGCAAGACGCCATTCATGCGAAAAACGCAGAATAAACGGCATGTCCACCCCTGGAGACTGTGCTTTGCTGGAAGCCGCCATTCTGCAAGTGGCCCAGAAACAAACAGAGACCCGATTCTCTCATGCCTCTGCTATTCAGCAATTGAGTATGCTCACTGGACTAAATCTTCACGACAGTGTTAAAATCTCATTTCCGGATTTAGCTATGCGGATGAATAGCTCAAATTATAACCGGAAAGACCTTAACTATTTGGGTGTGAAACAAGAAATGGCAGATGCCCAGATACAACTGGCCCTTTCACGTAAAAAACCTCAGGCAAATGCATTTTTAAATGCCGGTATGGGTCGTCCGGGACTAAATATGCTTGACCCCGATTTTCAACCCTGGCTCATGACAGGAATACGTTTATCATTACCTCTATTGCAATGGGGAATCCCCGATCGCGATGCACGCATCGCCGGCTTACAAAAACAATTGACTATCCACCAGCAGGAGAACCTTCTGCAAAGCCTGGACCGTAAAAATGCAGAACTAGATTCTGAAATAAAAAAAACAGAAGAAATCATTGAAAATGACCGAAAACTTTTGGTTTTAAGGCAACAAATAACCACTGAAGCCCAATCGCAATACGACAACGGAGTGCTCCCTTCTTCGGAATTTACGGCACGCATGGCCGAAGAAGCCGAGGCCCGGCTAAACCTCGAAATACACCAATTGCAGCTTGAATATGTCAGGCTGAAAAAATATAAACTTTTCAATAACCAATAATCCCATTATCCATGAAAAATGCTCTTGTTTTGATCTTTGCAGGTTTATCTTTAGTTTCATGCAATAATTCAGTGCCGGAGGCTGATGCTTATGGTAATTTTGAAAGCACACCCATTTATATAACCCCAGAAACCGGAGGCAAAATTCTTACTGTAGTTGTTGATGAAGGCGATCGGGTGAAAACCGGACAATTAGTAGCCATACTCGATTCTTCCGAAATAGTTATACGGCAAGAGCAAGTGCTTCATCAAATCGAAGCGGCCAATGCCAGCATATGTGTCAATCAGGCACAGGCTGCGGTTTACGACCAACAGATAGCTAACCTCGAAATTGACCGCAACCGCCTCGAAAAACTGCTTGCAGACGGATCAGCCACTCAAAAACAATACGACGATGTGGTAGCTGCCATTTCCCTGGCGCAGAAACAAAAAGCAGCTTTACTTAAACAAAACGACCGTTTACAGGCCGAAATAGCTGCGCAAAAAAGCCAGATAGACCTTATGCGACTCAATGTGAACAGATGCAGGGTGATGGCCCCATGCGATGGACGTATTCTCAATCTTTATCAACGCGCGGGTGAGCTGGCAGCCCCAGGTAAACCCCTTATGCGTATGGCCAATACGGATACCCTTTTTCTAAGGGCTTTCGCCTCGGGCGATCAACTGCCCTTAATTCAAATCGGGCAAAAGGTTACTGTCAGAATCGACGATGGAGCGGGTCAACTTAAGACCTTAGCCGGAACTATCACCTGGATTTCACAGGAAGCCGAATTCACACCTAAAACCATTCAAACCCGTCGGGAGAGGGTTAATCTGGTATACGCTTTCAAAGTCAAAGTTTTGAACGATGGAAGCCTTAACATTGGAATGCCCGGAGAGGTATTTTTTCCTAAAAACAAGTAAGCAATGGTTATCCTCAACAGGGTTTCAAAAACCTTTGGGAAAATAAAGGCACTGGATGAAGTAACTTTTCAGGTGAATGAGGGAGAACTCTTCGGAGTCATTGGGCCTGATGGAGCAGGAAAAACGACTCTTTTCAGAATTCTGGCAACATTGCTGCTACCCACCGAAGGCCATGCCACAATAAAAAAACACGACGTGGTGCAAGATTTTGGAGTTCTAAGAAAAATCACAGGTTACATGCCTGGGCAGTTCTCGCTGTATCCAGACCTTACCGTTGAAGAAAATCTTGAATTTTATGCACGTGTATTCCGCACTCGTGTTGAAGATAACTATTCGCTTATCCGCGATATTTTTACCTATCTGGAGCCATTTCGAAAACGCAGGGCTGGCAATCTATCCGGAGGGATGAAGCAAAAACTGGCACTTTCATGTGCACTAATCCATCGGCCTGAGATTCTCCTTTTAGATGAACCGACCACCGGTGTAGATCCGGTTTCGAGAGCCGAATTTTGGGGCTTGCTACATAACCTGCAAAAGCAAGGACTTACCATATTGGTTTCCACGCCATATATGGACGAAGCAGCCCATTGCAACAGGATTGCTCTTTTACGCCAAGGCCGGATATTAGGCGTAAACACACCCAAAGGTTTACAGGAAGAGTACAGCCTGCACCTCTGGGGACTTAAAGGTGAACGCCCTGCCCTGCTACTACCCTTGCTTCGCCAGCTTCCAGCTGAATTTAGAGTTTATGCTGCCGGACAGGAGGTTAGGGTGGCTTGTAGAGAAAGAAATGGGATTGAAAAAATTAAAGCTTTGCTCGAGACCTCGGAAAAATGGGACCATATTCAAATATCATTGGTACAACCCGATGTTGAAGATTGTTTTATAGCCTTAATGCAAGAAAACAATGAATTACAATACAAATAACCTGAGCATCAAGGTCGAAAATCTTGAACGACGTTTTGGAAATTTCACGGCCGTTAATAAAATCAGTTTTTCGGTCAGGAGGGGTGAGATATTCGGTTTACTTGGGGCCAACGGGGCAGGAAAAACCACGACGCTTCGAATGCTTTGCGGCCTACTCGCCCCAACCTCGGGAACGGCCCTGATTGACAACACTGATGTTGCCAGGCAACCCGAAAAGGTCAGATTCAAAATTGGTTACATGAGTCAACGGTTTTCACTCTACGAAGACCTTACAGTTTGGGAAAATTTCAGGTTTTATGGTGGCGTTTATGGCATGTCGGCCAAAGACATCAGAAAAAAATTCGAGGATTTATCTCAAAGGTTAAATTTTGGAGAACAGGCTGACAGATTAACACGAGACCTTCCGCTAGGGTGGAAGCAAAAATTGGCCTTTATGGTAGCTGCTTTTCACAATCCACCAGTAATATTTCTTGATGAACCTACCAGCGGAGTGGACCCAATGGTCAGGAGGCAGTTTTGGGATCTCATATACGAATCGGCCCTCGCGGGTACAACTATCATCGTAACTACCCATTACCTGGATGAAGCCATGTATTGCGACCGGCTGGCTATAATGGCCGAAGGTTCCATAAAGGCATACGGAACCCCGGCCGGCGTTTTGGATGAATTCAAGGCAGTGAATATGCAGGAAGTTTTTCTAAAAATAGCTGGAAAGGAGGCGCTTTTGCAATGAAAGCCTTTATCATTAAAGAAATACGACACCTTCTGCGCGATCCACGCTCTTTACTCATTCTCATAGGAATGCCTGTAGCTCAGATCCTTATCTTTGGATATGCGATAACCACCGACCTGAAAGAAACCGATATTGCTATCGTTCGTCAGACAAATGACCCTCTCAGCCAGCTTATCATTCAGCATTTGGATGCCTCGCAATGGTTCAGAATTAAAAAAATAGAAACCAACTCCTCAAGACTTGAAAATGACTTTCGGCGGGGTGAAATCCGTATGACAGTGGCACTTCCCGACAATATGGAAAAACGCTTGATGCAGAGTAGCCCTTTAGAAATTCAACTCATTGGCGATGCCTCCGATCCCAACACCGCTAATCTTCTCGCGCAATATGCCAAAGGTATTATCCGAACCACAGTAGCCCAATCATTCCCAAGCCAGTATTCAGGAATACAAGTTACCTCCCGAATGCTTTACAACGAAGAAATTCGCAGTGTATTTATGTTTGTTCCGGGAACCATAGTTATCCTGCTGATGCTCCTTTCAGCCATAATGACCAGTATCAGCCTGACACGAGAAAAGGAATCAGGATCAATGGAAGTATTATTGGTATCTCCACTCCGTCCTTATGAAATCATTCTGGGCAAAGTAATTCCCTATATTGGCCTTTCATTTCTCAATGCGGCCATCATTTTGCTACTGGCTCGTTTTCTGTTTGGAATGCCCTTCAGGGGTAGCATGGCTCTACTGCTGGCAGAAACAGTGCTTTTCATTGCATTGGCGCTGAGTCTGGGCATATTCATTTCTACGATTACCCTCACTCAACAAATGGCCATGCTGTTGTCGATGTTTGCATTAATGCTGCCTACCATTCTGCTTTCCGGCTTTATTTTTCCCATAGAAAATATGCCCCTTTGGCTACAATATTTATCCAATCTCATGCCTCCGCGCTGGTTTGTGGTCATCATTCGAGGGATTATGATCCGCGGCATAGGGTTGGAATATTTATGGAAAGAGACACTTATTCTTGCAGGAATGACGCTGATTTTTATCCTGCTTAGTATTAAAAAATTCAAACTAAGGCTCGAATAATTATGAGAACTCTGTTCTATATCATACAAAAAGAATTTATTCAAATTTTTCGCGACCGCCTGATGCCCCGCATAATTATCGGAGTGCCTCTTTTGCAGATGCTGGTGCTTGCCTATGCAGCCACCTTCGAAGTGAAAGACACCCGGCTGGTGGTGGCCGATCTATCCCTGTCGGAAGATTCGCGTCAGTTAATTGCACATTTTGAAGGAAGTCGCTTTTTCAAGGTTGTAGCCGTATTTCCTGATTACAAAGAAGCCGAACATTTGTTGCTTAAGGGTAAAGCCCATCAAATCCTTGTGATACCTGCGGATTTTGCCGGAGCTTCGCATCGCGGAGAGGTTCCCAGAGTTCAGATATTAACCGATGCCGTCGATGCACTTGCGGCCGGAGTCAGAACCGGATATGCACTTCAGGTAATTGAATCATTTGGGAAAAATATTAGTCCGAAAGTTACTTCCATACCCAACGATGGTTTGCAGTTTAAGGAGCTGTTTTGGTATAATCCATCGCTTAATTATCAAACCTATATGGTTCCCGGTATATTGGCCCATCTGGTAACCATTTTGGGGATGTTTCTGTCAGCGCTCAATATTGTTAAAGAAAAAGAACGGGGCACCATTGAACAGATAAATGTTACCCCAGTTAAAAAATATCAATTCATTGCAGGAAAATTGCTTCCCTTCTGGTTGCTTGCCCTGTTCGACCTGGCTTTTGGACTTCTTCTGGCCAAATTTATTTTTCAATTGCCCATGTTAGGAAGCATACCCCTTCTATTCTTTACAGCCTCATTGTATCTTGTTGTGGTACTTTCTTTTGGACTGATTATCAGCACACTTGCCGAAACTCAACAGCAGGCGATGTTCATTGCCTGGTTTTTTGCGATCGTTTTTCTAATGCTCAGCGGTCTTTTTACCCCAATAGATAGCATGCCCATTTGGGCTAAAGTATTCAATTACTTTAATCCAGTGGCATATTTTATAAAGGCACTCAGAATGATACTTTTGAAGGGCAGTGGTATAAAAGAACTCTGGAGCTTACTGTGCATCCTTGCCATCTACGCAATAGCCTCGCTCTCATTTGCAACAAGGTGGTATCGTAAGACAAGTTCATAAAACGCTAAGCCTTTTGAAGCCAATAGTAGGGTAAGGGTTTTTCGGTTTTCTGAAACCAAAACTGCGGAGTAATTATTTTACCCTGAGCATCTTTTAGGCGACGGCCATAAACTGCAACAACCGGATTGAAAAGGAGATCTTCAACTCCGACTTTATACGTTGGCTCCTGCCCTTCCCCTTTCGAGGTGAGCTCTTCAACCTGTACTTTAAATCCATTTAATTCCAAAAGATTTTTCAGAAACTCGACCCTTTTGCTATCAATGCCGGTCTCTACAACCGAGCACCTCACTCCGTTAATGTCTTCAACAATATGTTTGTAACTAAAAGTAGCCATGATAATTAAAATTTATCAACCATTGCCTGAATGTATTCGAACACCGGGCTAAGGATACCGGTAAGGAATATACCTATGACTGTAATAAATAAAGCTGATCGGAGATACTTGTCAGACCGAATGGTTGGCAAGGGTTCGGGATTAGGATTGATAAACATGGCTTTAACCACTAAAAGATAGTAGTACAATGCAATGGTTGTATTGACAACTGCTATAAATACCAGCCAGTAATATCCAGCTTTAGCCGCAGCCGTAAACAGAAAAAACTTGCTGAAGAACCCAGCCACAGGCGGAATCCCCGACAATGAAAACAAGGCCAACATCATTATAAGCGCGAGTCTGGGATTGGTCTTATAAAACCCATTGTAATCTTCTATATTCTCCTTACCGGAAGCAGCATAAACTGCCTGGGCCACGCCAAATGCAGCCAGATTGGAGAGGATATAAATCAATACAAAATAAATAATGACAATTATACCCAAATTGTCAGTATGCAACAGGCCCAACAAAATGAAACCCGCCTGAGCAATAGAAGAAAAAGCAAGAAATCTCTTGATATTTTTCTGACGAATGGCAAACAGATTTCCCAAAAACATAGTTGCTACAGCCAAAGTATAGATTACATTTTGCCACAAACCTTCGAAGACCGGAAAAACCTTAAATAGTAAAATACCCAGAACAAAGGCGACTGCCCCTTTGGAGATTACAGAGAAATAGGAAGTAACAACCATAGGTGAGCCTTCATAAACATCTGCCGTCCAAAAGTGAAAAGGTACCAGGCTAAGTTTGAATGCTAAGCCCGACAACAAAAACGTCAAAGCTAAGGCAACAAGAGGGGATGGCTGAGAGAGGGTTCGCGTGAGATCATCGAAATAGATTGAGCCCGCAGCAGCATAGAATAACGAAAGCCCAAACAAGAGGAAACCGGTAGAAAGAGCCGAATTGAGTAAAAACTTTATGCCAGCCTCTTCTGAGCGACTTTTGAACTTTTCATAAGCGGCTAATATCGCCATGGGAATAGATGCTATTTCCAATCCTATGTAGAACATTAGAAAATCGCCGGCCGAAATCATAAAATACATCCCGCTTAGGGTTGTCAGCAATATCATCAAAAATTCGTTGCTTTTATTCGCAATTTGGGGCGTCTTGAGCCACGAAGCCGACATCAACAGTACCAGAAAAACGCCAATATTCAGTACGTTTTTCATCAGAATATGCACCGGTTGGGTTGAGTACATTCCACCAAACAGATTTCCCCCTTCAAAAGGGAAAAATCCTGCAAGGGTGTGTAGCCCAAAAAGTGCCAATGCGATTAGAAAAACTTTCTGTTTATTTTTTTCATTAACTACCAGGTCGAAGAAGAGTACCAATAAAGCAATAACTACTAAACCAAGTTCCTGGCGCATTATGCTAATAATAGAGTATGTCATAGAGTTTTAAGGCTAAAAATTAGACATTAAACGTTCAAGGGCAGGGGCAAGACTATTACCAATCAGCGTCTCAGTAACAAAATGCGGAAAAACACCGATAAGGGTAATAAACAGTAATAATGTTCCGACGGAGAGTTTTTCCCACCAGGAGGCATCGGTAAGATGAAGATGGTGTTCATCCTTTATAGGTCCCATCAGGAAAACGCCAACTACCCTGAGAATATAAACAGCAGTAATTACTATTGAACTGGCAGCCAGCACAGTTACTACACGATGGAAAGTATCGGCATGGGTAAATGCTCCGAAAAACACCATCATTTCTGCCACAAAACCACTAAAGCCGGGTAAGCCCAACGAGGCCAGTCCACCAATAATGTAAGCAGCACCCAGCAGAGGCATTACTTTGAGCAAACCACCCATTTCATTAATCATACGGGTATGGGTTCGGCCGTAAATCATCCCAATTAAGGCAAAGAATAGAGCCGTCATAATGCCGTGCGAAATCATCTGAAGGATTGCACCGTCCATTGCCGAACGATTAAACATGAGTAATCCGAAAAGAATCAATGCACAATGGCTAACACTGGAATAAGCATTGATATATTTTAGGTCTTTTTGCATGATTGCTCCCAACGCACCATATACAATTCCGATTGTAGCAAGTATGAGAAAAAGAGAACCCTGATTATGTGCAGCTTCGGGCAGAAGGAACAAAGCGATACGAAACACTCCATAACTACCCAGCTTCATCAATACACCGGCATGAAGCATCGAAACCGCAGTGGGTGCCGAAGCATGACCATCGGGCGACCAGGTATGCAGAGGAAACAATGCCCCTAAAATCCCAAAGCCAACGAACAAGAAAGGAAACAGAAAGTTTTGGACGTTTTCGGGGATTTTATGGCGAGAAATCTCCAAAAGATTCATGGTGAGCAGCCCACCATCAGGGGCTGAATGGAAATAAATGCCCAACAGGCCAACAATAATAAGAGCAGAACCAGCCATAAGCATTAAGGTAAGCTTCATGGCCGAATATTCCTTGGGCCCTGTACCCCAAATACCAATCAACAAATACATCGGAATTACCGCCAACTCATAGAATACGAACATTGCGAACAAATCGATGGTAATAAAAAATCCGAAGACACCGGTTGCCAAAACAATGAGGGAAATAAAAAACTCACGATGCAGATTTTCCATTTGCCAAGAGGCGAATACCCCTGCAAAAATTACTATGGACGTCAGGGCGATAAGCGAGACACTGATTCCGTCGACTCCAAGCGTCAGATTAAAATTGAGACTGGGAAACCAGACCAAGTTTTTCACCATCACAAAGTCATCTGTAATTCCGGCTGCCCTGATTTTAAGGTACATAAGTATCAACGCAGCAGAAAGGAGAAGCTGCACACTCATCCCAATAGCAGCTATCCATCGGGTTTGTTTTATATCTTTCGAAAAAAGTATCGCTATTACAGTGAGCAACGGTACTATCACAAACAACAACAGAAAACTCATGACTATCTGTGTTTTTAGTTATTCAATAAATAATAAACCAACAAAGCACTAATAACAAGCACGGCCGATACAAAGGCAAAGGCATATTTTTGCAATTGTCCTGACTGCAATCCTTTGATTTTGTGACTGGTGGTTACTGTAACCCAACCAATGGCATTCATGGTTCCATCTACGATATGACGGTCGAACCATGCGATGGGTCGAGATATATAGGCAAAAATGATGTTTCGTGTGACGAACAGGTAAACCTCATCGATATAGAATTTGTTATATGCCCAACGGTAGAGTGTGCTGGCACTTGCAATAAGCCTTTGCGGCATATCTGACGGTTTCTTGTATAACATCCAGGCCAGGGCTATACCTGTAAAGCTTACCAAAGTTGAAATCACTGCCATATCCAGATGCAGATGCGTGTGTAAGGGTTGTCCATCGGAACTGATAAATTGGCCGAAAGGAATATATCCGGTAAGAATCGATAGAAGTGCAAGAATTATCAATGGAATAAGCATTGCCTTGCCAGGGTCGTGGGGTTTGAGGTGATAGTGAGGTTCGGTATTCCAGAATACAAGAAAATAAAGCCTGAACATATAAAAAGCCGTAAGACCGGCCACCACCAACAGTGCATAATAAACAAGGGGATTACTCTGATAAGCAGCAGTGATTATTTCATCTTTCGAGAAAAACCCGGAAAGACCGGGAAATCCTGCAATGGCCAAAGTAGCTATAAGGAATGTTATATGGGTTGTTTTCATGTATTTGCGCAGTCCACCCATTTCCCGGATGGAATTGGTATGCACTGCATGAATCACTGCACCGGCGCCAAGGAATAATAAAGCTTTGAACATAGCATGAGTGAAAAGATGAAACATAGAAGCCATATATCCAAGTCCTTCTTCGCCTCCATAATGCGACACACCCAGGCCAGCCATCATATAACCAATTTGCGAAATGGTACTGAAAGCAAGCACTCTTTTAAAATCGATCTGGGTTACAGCAATTACAGCAGCAAAAAGCGAAGTAAAGGCTCCCACATAACCTACCAGTGCCAAAGCCTCCGGAGCCATAAGGGCATAGTTGGCAAACAAGCGTGCTACCAGATAAACTCCGGCCACTACCATTGTTGCAGCATGAATGAGGGCTGAAACGGGAGAAGGGCCTTCCATGGCATCGGGCAGCCAAATATGCAGGGGAAACATGGCCGATTTGCCGGCTCCTCCAATGAAAATCAATATAAGGGCTAAAGCCGGAATACTAAGGCCAAACAACGCATATCCGCTTAGGTTAAAACTTTCGAAATTTTCAGGATTGGTAAGCGAAATAAAATCGAAAGTGCCAACGTGGAACGAAAGCAGCAAAATTCCTAACAGGAAGAACAAATCGGCAAAACGGGTTACTATAAAAGCTTTTTTACTTGCAGCAACCGCACTCGGCTTTTCGTAATAAAATCCAATAAGTAAAAATGAGGATACACCCACTAATTCCCAAAAAATGTAAATCTGAAAAACATTAGTAGCCATCACCAGGCTCAGCATCGAAAAACTAAAAAGCTGCAAGAACGCGAAGAAGCGATTGAATCCCCTGTCGTCGTGCATATATCCAATGCTATAAATATGCACCATCAGCGAAACAGTGGTAACTACTATCAGCATCATCACCGAAGCCTGGTCGATAAGAGTGCCCATGTGTACACTCAAATGATCGCCCAACTTCAACCACTCAAAATCGAACCCGATAAATTTTGGATAAACTCCATTTACTGGGCCCATTTGAAAAAAATACTGCCACGCGGTGTATATTGAGACCACAAAAGTGAATCCAATAAACCCTGTTGCAAGGACAGCAGTGAGTTTTTTAGGGAAGCGATTGAAATTGAAGATTATAATCAAAAAACCCAGAAGTGGAACGAAAGGAATCAGAAAAGTATATTCAAAAGCATTCATGGCCCAATTTTTAATATTTCATATTACTAACATCCTCAATATTAATAGACTTAAACCTCCTGTAAATTCCGATGATAATAGCAATGGCTACGGAAGCTTCGGCGGCAGCTATAACAACCACAAATAGGGCGAAAAACATTCCGTGCATATTCTCAGGATGCAGAAAATAGTTAAAAGCCACAAAATTGATATTGACCGCATTAAGCATTAATTCCACCGACATAAGCATGGTAATAAGGTTGCGTCGGGTAAGAAAGCCGTAAACCCCGCTGAAAAACATCAGGGTGCTAACAATCAGAACGTCCTGTAGTGTAATATCCTGCCACATGTTTATTCGTTGTTTGGGTTTTCTGTATCATGAGGTTCCTTCCGGGCAATTACAATAGCCCCTACTATAGCTGCAAGCAACAAAAGTGAAACCACTTCAAAAGGCAGTACAAAGCCATTGCGCTCGTAACTTAGAAGGGCAGTGCCAATGTTTTTTACTGACGCATCAGGTAATGGGGCTTGAGTCGGGATAAAATCAGCGTTCAGCAAAACATATAGGGTAAATCCGGCTCCAATCAGGCTCACAAGAGCAGAGGCAATCATTTTTCCCCATCCTATGGGTTCGAAGCGTTCTCCTACATGGCTGGTAAGAAGAATTGAAAAAATAATGAGCACAACAATACCTCCTGCATATAGCGTAATCTGCAGAGCTCCCATAAAAGCATAATTGAGAATAAAGTAGAAAGCTGCAGTGCCCAAAAGCACAAACAGAAGAAACGTAGCAGCCCGCAAAATACGCTTACTGGTTACCGTCAGTATACTGAAAATCACGATGATAGCCGAGAAAAAATAAAATACAGCCTGGTGAAATGTAATAGACATCATGACTATTCTACCTCCTTCATTAAGGTTGAACCTTCTTTATTGAGAACCTTTGTCAGCTTGCTTCGGTCGTAAACCGCATGCTCAAACTCCTGCCCAAATGCCAGTGCATTAGAAGGGCAATTCTTTACGCAAAGCCCACAAAATGTGCACATACTTAAATGATAAATATGCTTATCAATTGCTTTCTTTTTCTTACCATCTTCGGTTATTATGGTCTTTGTAATAACCTCAATTGAACCGTTTGGGCAGCTTATTTCACAAATGCCACAACCGGTGCAGCGGTGCTCATTTTTTTCGTTGTGGGGCATAATTACCTCGCCCTTAAAACGCTCAAACATTTGCAACTGAGCCCTGTTTTCGGGATACTTCTGGGTAACGATTTCACCGGGGCTGAAAAAGTAATGGTTTGTCACCCGCATTCCTTTCAGCAATGACCGTATTCCCTGAAAAATTCCTCCGATATATTCCTTAAACGTCATCTTACGCAATATTTTAGGTTAAAAATGCAGGCCAAGCAATACAATGACCGACATCAGAATGAGGTTGAAAAGGTTGATGGGAAGCAAGTACTTCCATTCAAGGCTCAACAACTGGTCGATACGTAAACGGGGATATGTCCATTTGAAAAGCATAATTATGTATATCACCGTAAATACTTTGACCAGGAACCAAACCAGCGGAGGTATGAAATCCATTACATGATTAAAGGTTTCAAAATTGCCCAGGTGAAGGGGCATCCACCCACCCAAAAACAAAGTGGTAGCTACTGAGGCCAGGACAAACATATTCATGTATTCGGCCAGGAAAAAGAAGGCAAACTTGATACCCGAATACTCCGTATGAAAACCTGCGGTAAGTTCCGATTCTGCTTCTGCAAGGTCGAAAGGGCCTCGGTTGGTTTCGGCCGTGCCGGCAATCAGAAGGATGACAAATGAAAGGATAGCCGGAATATGTCCTTTAAAGATAAACCAGCCATCTCTCTGCATCTCAATGATTTCCGACAGTTGAAGCGTCCCTGTCAGTATAACCATAGTTACAATGGCCAGTCCAACCGATAATTCGTAACTCACAATTTGCGCCCCGCTTCGCATGGCACCTATAAGCGAGTATTTACTATTCGACGACCAGCCCGCCAGCAGTATGCCAATAACCCCAATAGAAGTGGCTGCCATGATAAAAAAGAGCCCAATATCGGGGTCGAGGGCATGAAGCCCTTTGGCAAAGGGTATAGTACCAAACGCAAGAAAGGATCCAACAATAATGATGAAAGGAGCTACAAAGAAGAGCAATTTGTCAGCCCTTTCTATGCGAATATTTTCCTTAAGAAGTAATTTAATGAAGTCAGCAATGGTCTGGAAAATGCCCTGAGGTCCTACCCTGTTGGGTCCCAGCCGGCACTGAATAAAAGCGCAAATGCGCCGCTCGGCATATACCAGCATCAATCCAACCAGTGCATATATCAACAAATATAGAATACCCACCAGCACAAACTCAATGGTTGCAGCCAAAGAGGGGCCCCAGTGCGATACCAGGTAATGGTCAATACTTTGGGTGATAACTGAAAAATCATATACAAGACCAGTCATAAAAGGTAATTTTTACTTCGTTGTAAAACTTATCTGTCGAGATCGGGTATAACCAGAT
>DDBO01000034.1 GCA_002332755.1 Bacteroidales bacterium UBA2030
CGGCTTCGCTCAGTCAGCGCGTGATAGTAGAGAAAGAAAAACTATTAATGCTCCCCAATCTTCAAATGATGGGTGAGGTTAGACCAATAAGTCTAATACTTTCTAAGTCTCACACGGTAGTCAAGCGAAGGCCAATAATCCAAACCCTTCATTATTCTCTCACACGGGGGTTGAGCGTAGCCTAAAGTTCCTAATCCTTCTTCTCTTTCACACGAGGGTTAAGCGTAGCCTAAAGTTCCTAAGCTTTTTTTTCTCTCACACGAGGGTTAAGCGTAGCCTAAAGTTCCTAATCCTTCTTCTCTCTCACACGGGGGTTGAGCGATGACCCAAATTTCTAATCCTTCTTCTCTCTCACACGGGGGTTGAGCGTAGCCGAACCCACCGTGTGCATACACTCCTCCACTTTTCTTTTCAACCTCCAGCACGTCATCTGCCTTATATTGAATTGCCTAGATAACTCATAGGAACTGATTCCAGGTTGGCTGCATACCAGCCAGGCCAAGCGGATGGCCTCTTTAATAGGTAAATGGCACTTATGAAAAACCGTATGGGCCGTGGCTGATTCGTTATGTTTACAACGGGTACATCGCCTCGAATAAGGCGTTGATCCCTCACAATAATTAGTATGTCCACATTTACGACAAACGTATCCCTCTTTCCACTTCTCGGCCGCCAAAAACTCCAAACATGCTTCCTCCGTGATAAATAACTTATCAAAATCTGAGGGACTAATGTTTTTTAGTGACTCAATCATGCCACATTGTCATATTTTAATTAATAAATATCCCAAGAAAAAACCTTCAATAACAACAAAATGGACTCATCTTTGTTACATTTATTGTATGAATAAATTTTTGGAATAATCTTTGCAAATGTAACTCAAAAGTGATTTTAAAGCGATTTATAATTAAAAATATCTATATCTTTGCAGGCATGAAAACCAAACACTCTTTGCTCCTTAAGTCATTTATTGCATTGACTATAACTTTCGTTGTGGCTGCATGCAACAGAGAATCAGGAAAGAAAATATCACCGGACAGTAGTAACCAGTCAGGAGTAATATCTCTTAATTCTCAAGATTTCAGAGAAAAAGTTTGGGATTATAAGGAGCATCCTAACGAGTGGGTTTTCAAAGGCCAACGTCCAGCAGTGATTGACTTTTATGCTGATTGGTGTGCCCCATGCAAAACAGCAGCCCCGATACTCGAAGAATTGGCCGTGAAGTATAAAGACAAAGTCGATTTTTTCAGAGTAAACACGGATAATGAGCAGGAATTGGCCCAATTATTTGGCATCCGTACTATTCCCAGTTTTCTATGGATTCCTTCGCAGGGTGAACCCCAAATGACATCAGGAATAGCTCCTGGAGTAGATGCTACACGCAAACTATTTACCGACATGCTCGAAAATCATTGTCTGGGAAAATTCTCGGAAGAAGAAATCAAAATTGAATAATTTAATCTGTTACTTAAAATCTCACCCAAATGAAAAAACACTTAACATTGGTGGTTCTTATTCTCTTAATAGGGTTATCTTTTCAGGGAAATGCCCAAAATCAGGGTAAGGTAATACATCTTACATCCGCCGAATTCAAACAAAAGGTGTTTAACTGGGAGAAAAATCCAGACACCTGGAAATATGAAGGAAAACTTCCATGCATAGTCGACTTTTATGCCGATTGGTGTCGTCCTTGCAAATTGGTAGCTCCAATTATGGATGAACTGGCCGAAAAGTATAAGGGAAAGATTGTAATCTATAAAGTAAATACTGATAAAGAACGCGAAGTTTCTTCCGTGTTTGGTATACGCAGTATACCGTCGGTGCTATTTTGTCCAATGCAAGGTAAACCACAGATGGCTACCGGAGCACTTCCCAAAGAAACCTACGAGCAGGTAATCAACGAATTTCTGCTTGGAAAAAAGAAAACGAATTGATTATTAACTTTAAAACCCACATATAACAATGTTAGAACATCTCAGCAAACAGACTTTCCTTGAGAAAGTATTTAATTACGAAAAAAACAACGAATGGAAATTCGAAGGTGAACTTCCTTGCATCATCGACTTTTATGCTGATTGGTGCGGTCCCTGCAAAATGGTAGCTCCCATCCTTGAAGAGCTTTCAAAGGAATATGCAGGCAAAATAAACATTTACAAGGTAGATACCGAAGAAGAACAGGAATTAGCCGGCGCTTTTGGAATTCGCAGTATTCCCAGCATGCTTTTCTGCCCGAAAAACGGTCAACCTCAAATGGCCGTAGGTGCTCTTCCTAAGGATACCCTGAAAAGAGCTATCGAAGATATACTTTTGAAAGCCTAATTTTACTAAATCTTACTCTTTTCGAACCGGACAAATTTTAATGTCCGGTTTTTTTATTCCCCTTAACCAACCTAACTAAATCACAATGAATAAATTAGAACAACAGCAAATGCTGAAATACCTTCATGCCTGCCTTCAAAACCTAACCCCTCTGAAGTAGTGGCCTTCACTGATACTTGATTCACACCAATATTCAGGGCTTTTGCAATGTTTTCTTGCATTTCAGGAATGAAAGCGGCAATTTTGGGTTTTTGCAATACTACGGTTGAATCAATATTGCTTATGAGATAGCCCTGTTCCTTAATCAGTTGACCTACTCTATGTAACAATAGCAAAGAGGAAATACCCTTGTATCGTTGATCAGTATCCGGGAAATGATAGCCTATATCACGTAAAGCTGCTGCACCCAGCAGAGCATCGCATATAGCATGAAGCAATACATCGGCGTCAGAATGGCCCACAGCTCCCAAATGGTAATCTAACTTTACCCCACCTAACCAAAAGTCGTATCCTTCGGCGAGTCGATGAACATCGTAACCATATCCGATGCGAGGAACCATAGGTGCCAATACATTTCTTTCAACGACAAAATAACAGTTATTTTACAGAAGCTACAAATCTCACTTTTCAAATAAACGTGGATTTTCCTGTGTTTCTTACTTTTGCAACTCTTAAATGATTATGAAAAAAATTCTTTTAAGCACAGCTTCATTCCCTAATCTTGAATATTTTGCAGTGATCGCTGCTGCAGAAGAGGTATGGCTTGAGGCCAGTGAAACGTATGCAAGACAAAGCTATCGAAACAGATATTACATTGCAGGGCCGGAAAACCGGCAAATGTTGGTTGTGCCGGTAATTAGACCTCAGGGAAACCATACGCCTATCCAGGAAGTAATACCCGATAGCAGGGTTCCCTGGCAGAGAAACCACCTTCGGGCTATAGAGACTGCCTATAACCGCTCAGCATATTTCCTTTATTACCGGGATGTAACTGAAGCATTGTTTAATTGCCAGAATCTATCATTGCTGCAATGGAACAGCCGTGTACTCCGACACCTCCTGGAAATTTTGCGTATCGACGCGGTGATACATCATACAGAGATTTTTGAAGAAAAACCAGAAAGATTCATTGATTTACGCAATGATATTCATCCCAAAAAAGAAGCCCGCTTATTCAAAACATCCATGGAGCCCTATTTTCAGCCTTTTTCTCCCAAATATGGCTTCATTGCTAACCTCAGCATCTTAGACTTGATTTATAATCAGGGGCCACACGCAGGAGCTTACCTAAAACAATTGGCACAGAAGATTAATTTTCAGGAAGAAGGATAAGGAATACGAATGTGATAAATGTGTAAAAGCCGAGACTTGAAAACTTTGCGAGCAATACTAATATCTTTTAAAGATAGCGGTGCATTGTCGAATTGATGAGTCGCCATGAGTGAGTCGATAATGTTATCAACTAATGCGTTGATAGAATTTTCATCGGGTTTGGAAAGACTACGTGTGGCAGCCTCAACTGAGTCGGCCATCATCAAAATGGCTGTTTCGCGCGAAAAAGGTATAGGCCCCCTGTATGAAAAGCAGCCATCATCAGGCAAAGTGTTGTTTCCCAACTTCAGGCTTTTCTGGTAAAAATACTCTACTCTGCGGGTTCCGTGATGAGTGCGGATAAAATCAATAATTTGAGAAGGTAATCCCAATTTTCGGGCCTTTTCAATGCCGTTACTCACATGAGAAACAATTATGGCCGCGCTTTCTACAGGCGAGAGTTCCTCATGAGGGTTGTACCCTGTATATTGATTTTCAATAAAATACATCGCATTATCAATTTTACCCATGTCGTGATACATGGCACCAGTCCTAACAAGTAAGGGATTTCCGCCAATTCGTCGGATTACTTCTTCAGCCAGGTTGGCAACCTGTAAAGAGTGATGAAATGTACCCGGGGCCTTCGACGAGATGTCCCTCAATATTGGATGATTGGTATCACTGAGTTCCAGAAGCGTTATATCTGTTACAAATCCAAACAGTTTTTCCAGAATGGTAATAGTGGGATAAGCCAGAAGCAAAAGGGCAGATGCAGAACCAAACAGGGCAAAATTAAAAAAGCGCATCCCACCTAACCGTCCTTCCTGTACAAGATAAAGTCCGACATATACACCGGAATAAGCAAGAAAAACATATAATGCGGTGGTTATAAATTGCTGTCTGCGGTGTAGATTCGCAACACTAAAAATGGCAATCAAACCGGCAATAAGTTGGAGAAATACGAACTCGAAACTATTGGGGACAAGAAACCCCGTGAGTATCATTGTAATAATGTGGATATATAAAGCAAGACGAGTATCGAAAAACATCCGAATAATAATAGGCACCAGGCAGAGGGGTATGGCATAGAGAGCCCATGGACGATTGGAAACCACAAACGAGGTTATGGTAGTCATTAACACAATAATGAGTATAATGAAACCAACCTTGCGATTATCCGCAAATACGGCAGGGCGGAATATATAAAGGAATAAAGCAAGCACCAGCATTGCCAGGCTAATCAGGATAAATTGCCCCAATAATATAGCAAGGCGTGCTTTAGGATTTTGCGCTCTGGCCTCTGCTTCTGCTTTGAGGGATTCGAGTACCTGGAAACGTTCTGGAGTTACTAATTCACCCTGGGCTATTACTCTCTCTCCCTGTTGTATCATTCCCTGATATTCAGGTAAGGAGGATAGCAGTTCTTCCGTTGATTTTTCAGTAAGCTGTCGATCAAAAAGGATATTGTGAGTCAAGCCCATTTCCAGGGCAAGCTTTAGCTGTGGTCTGATTTCACGGGGAAAAACCTTCAACTTTCGGGTGATATACTCATCGGCCGTTAATATAGTAAAGAAATGATTCAAGGGTACAGGGCGACTTTTATTATTCACCACAAGGTGTATCACGGCATCCGGAGGCAAATCACTTATTTCGGGAACCACCTGTATAATGCCTCTATTGTAGATGGTATCAGCAATTTCTATCACATCTCTTACCAGATTTACCATCGGTTGATTGTTACGCAAGGTATCGGCCGGCTGTAATCCCAGGAAATCAAGAAAGCCTTGAACAATAATCTCTCTTCGGGAAGGATAAACCGTGGGATCGAGACGAAAATAAAGTGGACGGGAAGAAAGCAATCGGTTTCGCTGAAGCATCAATTCCTCCTTCGATTTTAGTACCGGAAAATCGTAGGGTGCTATCAGGTCTTCGTGCATCCAGGGTTTGCCCTGCCTGTATTCATACTTGAATCTGCCTTCCCTTGGAAAGACTAGCAAAATAATGAGAAGGGCGATTATAAAAACACCCGCTTTACTTACCTGATAAAGATGCCCCGAAAGGTACCGAAGTGGATTCATGCCATACAAAAAATTGCGACACGAATGTATAAAAATTGTTGTATTTCATACCCTTTCAGCCCGTTTTCTTTCGTTATGATCAAGAATGATTTTTCTCATTCGGATTGATTGAGGGGTAACCTCCACATATTCGTCGGCCTCGATATATTCAAGAGCTTCTTCCAAGGAGAAGCGTCGGGGCGGTGAAATCATCATTTTCTCATCACTTCCTGCGGCCCTCACATTGCTAAGTTTCTTGGTGAGTATTACGTTTACGAGCAAATCTTCGTTCCTGATGTGCTCTCCTAAAATTTGACCGGCGTAAATCGCTTGCCCTGGCTCAATAAAGAATGTACCTCTATCTTGCAAACGGTCAATGGAATAAGCAATAGCTTCCCCCGTTTCCATAGCTACCAACACTCCATTGCGCCTGCCGGGAATATCCCCTTTCCAAGGCTCAAATCCTTTAAAACGATGGGCAATTACAGCTTCACCTTCCGTTGCAGTGAGTAATTGATTGCGTAGTCCTATAAGACCACGGGCAGGTATGCTGAATTCGAGGTAAGTCCTTCCATTTCGTGTCTGTATGCCTTCAATTTCCCCTCTACGTTGGGTAACCAAATCAATTACTTTACCGTTGAATTCATCAGGAACATTTATCGAAAGGAATTCTATAGGTTCATGCTTTTCACCGTTTATTTCACGGATAATGACCCGAGGCTGCCCCACCTGAAATTCATACCCTTCACGACGCATGGTTTCAATTAATATCGACAAATGCAATACTCCCCTTCCGTAAACCAACCAGCTATCGGGAGAGCTGGTCTCCTCAACCCTTAATGCAAGATTTTTTTGCGTTTCAAGCATTAAACGTTCATAAATGTGCCGGGAAGTGACAAATTTTCCTTCCTTACCATAAAAGGGACTGTTGTTGATAGTAAACAACATGTTCATGGTAGGTTCATCCACCTTGATGGGAGGCATGGCTTCGGGTTGTTCGGCATCGGCAATGGTATCCCCAATGTCAAATTCCTCAGGACCTAAAAGGGCGACAATATCACCTGCAGGTACCGGGGTCTTCAACCTCTCTTTTCCTAATCCCTCAAAAACATACAGTTCTTTTATTTTCGATCGGTATTGGCTTCCATCACGGCGTATAACGACAACTTCCTGCCCAGCCTGGATGCTACCCCTCGATACCCTTCCTACTGCGATGCGGCCAAGATAACTACTATAATCCAACGATGTGATCATCATTTGCAAGGGACCCTCTTTCACACGTGGAGGAGGAATATGCCGAATTATGGTATCGAGTAATATGCTGACATCCTGTGTGGGCTTGCGCCAGTCATCAGACATCCACCCCTGCTTGGCCGAACCATAGACCGTTGGAAAATCAAGCTGGTCGTTGCTGGCTCCCAGAGAAAACATGAGGTCGAAAACCTGCTCCTGCACCAATTCCGGATCACAATTGGGTTTGTCAACCTTGTTTATGACAAGAATGGGCTTAAGGTCGAGCTGAAGAGCTTTTTCCAACACAAAGCGGGTCTGAGGCATTGGGCCTTCGAAGGCATCCACAACAAGTAAAACACCATCAGCCATGTTGAGCACACGTTCGACCTCGCCTCCAAAATCGGCATGTCCAGGAGTATCTATTACGTTGATTTTAATATTCTTATATCTTACTGATACGTTTTTTGCAAGTATTGTAATACCTCTCTCACGCTCCAGGTCATTACTGTCGAGGATAAGTTCTCCGGGCTGCTGATTGTCTCTGAAAAGCTTTACTTGATGGAGGATACGGTCAACCAGCGTGGTTTTGCCGTGGTCAACGTGCGCAATGATGGCAATGTTTCGTATATCTTTCATGGATGAAATAAAAAAGGCTGCAAAGGTAAGAATTGTTTCAGGTTCCGGGTTCCAAGTTCCGGGTTCCAAGTTCCAGGTTCCAGGTTCCGGGTTCCAGGTTCCGGGTTCCAGGTTCCGGGTTCCGATTTTAGCTTAAAATACAGATTTATAATAAGTTATTATGTGTAAGTAAGTTTTATACATTTATATAAATATTAGTATGAAAGTTGCGGGCTCCTGAATGATAGCCGTTTGCTGGAGTGGGCTTATTTTCCCCAGTTTTCGCGGTCAAGGCTGCGATAGTGTATGGCCTCGGCGAGATGCTCCGTTCGGATTTCAGGGCTTCCTTCAAGGTCAGCTATGGTACGGGCCACTTTCAGGATTCGGTCGTAAGCTCTGGCAGAAAGACCCAGTTTTTCCATAGCATTTCGTAAGATGGACTGCCCTTCAGCCGGCACCTGACAAAATTT
>DDBO01000066.1 GCA_002332755.1 Bacteroidales bacterium UBA2030
TATTGTTTATAAAGGTTTTGATTGAATTTATTCAGCATAAATAACCGTGCCGGCATCGGGTTTTCCCAGTTCAGAGGCCATGGTAATTACAGCCTCTTTTCCTCCGTGCTCGCAGAAATAGATGCAGGCTTTGATTTTGGGAGCCATGCTGCCATTGGCAAAATGTCCTTCTTCCAGATAACGCTTAGCTTCTGAAACGCTGATGCGGTCGAGAGCTTTTTCATCCGGTTTGCGGTAGTTGATGTAGGCCTTGGGTACATCCGTAAGAATGAAAAACATGTCGGCTTTAATTTCTACGGCCAATAAACTCGAAGCCAGGTCTTTGTCAATTACTGCATCAATTCCCTGTAGCTTGTCGGGTTCAACCCAGAATACAGGAATACCTCCTCCGCCTACGGCAATGATGATCTGTCCATCGCGAGCCAATTTCTCAATAGATTTAACATTGTTAATCTTGAGGGGTTGGGGTGAAGCTACCACTTTGCGCCAGCCCCTGCCTCGAGGGTCTTCCTGAAATATAGCACCGGATTCTGCAGCCATTTTGTCTGCCTGTTCCTTAGTATAAAAGGGACCCACTGGCTTGGTAGGGTTTTTAAAAGCAGGGTCATTCTTATCCACAATCACTTCGGTGATGATGGTAAGAATATCACGTTCCAGGTTCTCTTTGATGAGAACATTGCGCAACTGCTGCTCAATCATGTAGCCAATAGAACCTTGGGTTTCGGCCACACAAAAGTCGATGGGCTGGGCTGGAATTCCATAAAGCTTTTCTCCGGCTTCATGCTGCAACAGCACATTGCCCACCTGAGGCCCGTTGCCATGTCCTATAACAATATCAAAGCCCTGACGAATAAGCGGTACTAAATGCGTGCATGTTTCATAAACATTGGCTTCCTGTTCGTCGATCGTACCTTTCTGATCTCCTCTCAAAAGAGCATTACCTCCAAAAGCAACGACTGCTAATTTCTTCATAAAAAATTGTTTTAGAATGCTTTATTTTATTTCAGCGTGATTTCCGATAGAAAACAAAAAAACAAGGGGCAAATGCTGAGATCTGTCCTTGTTCCTGTTGGTTAACCGGAAGCTGATTTACAGATTTTTAAATTGAGGCCGCAAAACTATTAACTTTTTTCCGGACTAACAAAAACGTTTGCGGAACTCCTAATTTCCTAATTTTGCAGCCTATGCGAAAAGGAGACACTGAGGTTAACATAAAAAACAGAAAAGCCGGATTTGAGTATTTTCTGGTCGAAACATTTACGGCTGGGATTGTGCTCACAGGAACTGAAATAAAATCGATTAGGGCAGGCAAAGCCAATCTTACCGATGCTTACTGCACCTTTGAAGGGGATGAGTTGTGGGTTATCAATATGCATATCTCTGAATATGAGCGTGGCACGCATTTCAATCACGAACCTAAACGCCCCCGTAAACTTTTACTCACTCGTCGCGAACTTAAGCGCCTGCAAACCAAAGTGAAAGAGAAAGGGTTTACTATTGTGCCTACTCGTTTGTTTATCAATGAAAAGGGTTATGCTAAACTCGAAATTGCCCTGGCCCGTGGAAAACATAGCTACGACAAGCGTGAAAGTATTAAACAGCGCGACCAGAAGCGGGATATGGAGAGGTATGATGATTGAGTTTCAAGTTCCAAGTTTCTAGTTCCAAGTTCCAGGTTCCAAGTTCCGGGTTCCAGGTTCCGGATTCCAAGTTCCAGGTTCAGGGTTCCAAGTTTGTCTTGTCCTGAAAAGTAGCTGGCTAAGCTTGGTTTGGGGGGATGGGGTTGATTATTAACTGGTATTCAGTGCTTTATAACATTGCTATATGGCTAAAGTTTCTGGGGACTATGGGTTATGAACCTCCATTCAAATGAGGTTGGGTTAATCTCTGTTTTTATGAATGAAGGTATATTTGAATACTTGGCTTTTGCTTAAAATTCAATTATATTTGAAAAACTAAATTAACCCTGATGGCTGTCATTTTCATCGTTTCTGACGGTACGGGCCGAACCGCCAAACATGCTCTGGAGGCAGCTCTGGTGCAATTTAGTGCCAGTAGTAATGAACAATTTATTGAAATATATGCCGGAGTGCGCACTTACGAGCAGATTGATGAAATTGTGGACGAAGCTGCCCGACGAAAGGCTTTGATAGTTTACACGCTTGTGAATGAAGAAGTTAGACATTATATGCAAAAAGCCACCCGATTACATGTAGTTGAATCGGTGGATTTAATGGGCCCTTTATTATTAAAACTTACGGATCATTTCGATCGACAGCCTGAAGGAACACCGGGGCTATACCATGCGGTCAACGAAGATTATTTTAAACGTATAGATGCAGTGCAGTTTGCCTTTTCGCATGACGATGGACAACGCTCCCACGAGCTTGACCGCGCTGAAATTGTTCTGGTGGGGGTTTCACGTACCTTCAAGACGCCTATCAGCATTTACCTGGCTTTTAAAGGTTGGTTAGTGGCCAATGTACCTTTAATTGTGGGTATTTCTCCCCCGGAAGAACTCTTTAAGCTGTCCCCCAATAAGGTATTCGGACTCTACAACAATCCTCTCGACCTCAGTAGATTGCGTAAGACTCGTCAGGAATATCTGAATGGTTATACCGGAGATTATGCAGCTCTCGATTTTGTGAAGAAGGAGCTTGAATATGCTCATCATCTTTTCAGGTTAAACCCGGGTTGGCGAACCATTAACGTGTCGCACAAGTCGATAGAAGAAATTGCAGTAGAAATACTTTCCTGGATTCAATTGCAGAATAAGGAAAAACCATAGAATCATTTCTTCATAGATTATTAACATGGAGATAATTTTCACTTAACTTTAAGGTAACAGGCGGGGAATACTTTTGCGGCACGAATAAAAATAACTGTACCGTGTCAACCGGAAACTTAACCCGCTATTTGATTTTCTTCTCCTTAATCATTGCCTCTTTCCAGGTTTTTCCTCAATCAACCATCAAAGGAGTCGTAAAAGATGCCAAATCAGGCGAAACTATTGTTGGAGCAAATGTAATCCTGCAAGGCACTACCATTGGTACTTCGACTGACCTCGATGGGAATTTCGAAATAAAAAATGTGAAGCCAGGTGTTTACAATCTGGTCGTTTCATTTATCTCCTATAAAACAAAAACCATCGATCGCATAAGGGTCGAGGCAGGTAAGACCCTTGAATTGAACATTCCCATCGAAGAAAATGTGGCTTCGCTTGAGGGAGTTACCATAGTTGCCAGCAAACGAACCGATACAGAAATTTCCATGCTGAGTACCATACGTCAAGGAAGCCTGGTGGCCAGCGGGGTTTCATCGCAGCTTATTAAACGTTCGCAAGACCGGGATGCTGCCGATGTGGTAAAGCGTATCTCAGGAATTACCCTGGTGGACGATCGTTTTGTTATGGTCAGAGGCCTCAGCCAACGCTACAATAATGTATGGTTGAACCGTGCGGCTACCCCCAGTTCCGAGACTGACGTCCGGGCCTTTTCGTTCGATGTCATTCCTTCAGCGCTGCTCGACAATATTTTGGTTTATAAATCACCCGCCCCCGAGCTACCCGCCGATTTCAGTGGTGCGGCCATCATGGTGACCACTCGCACCTTGAGTGACGAAGATGGTTTGCAGGTGGGCTTTAGCTCATCTTTCCGCGAGGGTACTACCTTTCAGAATTTTAAAAATTATCATCCCGGAAACCGTTCCTGGCTGGGACTCGATGGCGGCGTGCTCTCGCTTCCGGCCGATTTTCCTGCTCATCTCAATCAGGTGAAAGATCCATTGGAACTACAAAGGATTGGCCGCAGCCTTAATAAAATATGGTCGCCCTCGCAAGCCACCGCTCTTGCCGACCCTCGTTTCAATATAAGCTTCAGTAAGCGTTTTACTTTGAAAAAAGTATCATTGGGTAACATCACATCCGTGAATTATGCGAATACCTTCGACAAAGATGATGTGTTCCGAGCCGATTTTCAGGTTTATAACGAAATTAAAGACCGACCCGATACCAATAATTATTTCTATGACACCCGTTTCGAAAACAAAGTCAGAATCGGAGCCCTACACAATTGGCAACTGATTTTTGGTAATAACCAGCGTATTGAGTTTCGTAACCTTTTCAATCATTTTGGCACTTACACTTATATCGACCGCAACGGAAAAGATTTTTACGGAGGCCAGACAATTTATGGGCGAAGCCTTCAGTTTCAATCGCGGAATACCTATTCGGGTGCCTTGGGTGGGCAGTTTAATTTTAACAATCAGCAAACCTTGGTCGACTTCACCTTGGGATACAGTTATGCCGACCGCGACCAACCTGATACCAAACGACTGAATCTGGTGAAAAGCGAAGACGACCCATCGAGCCCCCATTACGGTGAGTATGGTGTAAATTTTTCTTTTGCTGCTACCCCTGAACTTTCCGGACGCGTTTTTCAGAAAACCATCGAAAATATTTGGGTTGGTGGAGCCAATATTACACGCCGCTTCATTGTCGGTAATTACCAGCCAGAATTGAAAGCCGGTTTTTATGCTGAACGTAAACGCCGTGAATTTACAGCCCGCAATATCGGTTATGTAATTTCGAATATGTTTGGCTTTGACTGGAACCTGCCTTATCAGCCTATCGATAGCATATTTCAGGATATCAATATCAACAACACCAACGGTATTCGTCTGGACGAGACCACCAATGCCTCCGACTCTTATCAGGCTGGTAATGATCTTTTGGCCTTCTATCTGGGGTTAAAGACGCCTGTGTTAACAGATAAAATCACATTATATGCCGGAGCCCGCCTCGAGAAAAATAAGCAAACGCTCGACAGCTATTCCTCCGACAATGCCTCACGCCCTGTTAATTATAACAATGATGAAACCCGCCTGTTTCCCTCAGCCAATCTGGCTTTCAACCTCAGTGCCAAATCATTGTTACGAGCCACTTATGGCCTGACTATCAATCGCCCTGAATTTCGGGAGATAGCTCCTTTTGCTTATTATGATTTTGAACTGAAAAGAGTAATTCGGGGCAATGATACCTTAAGTAATTCCTTGGTTCACAATATCGATCTGCGCTACGAATTTTACCCCTCACCAACAGAGGCTTTTATTATTGGGGCTTTTTATAAAAAGTTTACTGCACCCATTGAAACCATTGAAATAAACAGTGGCTCAGGCCGCGACTATACATTCCAAAACGCGTTGGGTGCATACAGTGCAGGGATTGAAATGGATATACGCAGTTCGTTTTCTACATTCTTTCCAGGTATCAGTTGGATGAAGAATATTAGTCTGGTAGCTAATGTTGCCTTGATTAAAAGCCAAATTGAGGTAGATACCAACCGATTTTATAGCCGGTCGTTCCGACGCCCCATGATGGGTCAATCACCTTATATCGTGAATGCTGGTTTATATTATCAAAACAGCGAACATAGGGTAAATATGAGTCTGCTTTACAATGTATCAGGTAAACGAATCGTTGTGGTAGGTCTCGATTTTCCTGATATTTATGAGATGCCTCGTCATTCCATCGATTTTACTATCATAAAGGACTTAGGTACCCATTGGGAAATTAAAGCAGGTGTCAGAGATATGCTCAATCAGCCTGTTGTATATCGTCAGTTTATCGAATTTGAAAAACAAGGTGAGGGCCTTGTCAACCGTATACAAGATAGTTTTCGCTCGGCTCCGGGGACTTATTATACCCTTGGAGTTACATATAAGCTTTAATAAATTTATACCTTTGAAGATGATCATCAACACCATTTATAAATTATCCCCCATGCGCTCCATTATCCTTTTGATTTTTGCTGCTATTTTGCCTTTTTGGGTTAGTTCTCAGGAACTTACACGTATGGATGGCAAATTTTACAAAAACGGCATGCTTTACACAGGCACCCATATAGAATATTACGATAATGGCCATCGTAAATCTGAACAGTCATTTAAAAATGGATTATACGATGGAAAAAGTGTGTTTTATTTTGAAAATGGTCAGGTTAAGGAAGAACGGCATTACCAGGAGGGACGCAAGCATGGATGCTGGCTGACTTTCAATTTGCAGGGACTGAAAACCGGCGAAGCCTGGTACAAAAACGACCTGAAAGATAGTACCTGGCACATATGGGATGATAATGGACGCCTCAGGTATGAGATGCACTACAGTGAAGGGCGCAAAATAGGTAAATGGGTAATGTGGGACGAAAACGGCCAGATTACCCAGGTGAAAGATTACGGGGAAGGGGAGTAGAACGCTCAGGTTTCTTTTTGCGGGCTTTGATGGATTTCCCGGCACGGTAGGAATTTTCTACCTTTGCAAATACTTTGAAGCAAAGCAGCCTGAGATGAAGTGGCAGTCAATTACCAGCCCAACCAATGCGCGCATACGTCAGTTGCTGCGATTGCAGGAGAAACCCCGTGAGCGCAAAGAAGCTGGTGTAGTAATTGTTGAAGGTTTGCGTGAAATTATGCTGGCCATCGGGGCCCGGTACACTCCTCTTGAATTGTATATAGCTGAGGAGTTTGTCAACCAAAAGAATATTTCAGCCATACTCGAATATTTAGAAGGAACCTCCGCTTATATGCTCTCTCAAGAAGCTTTTGCGCGAATAGCTTACCGTGAGAATCGCGATGGGGTCGTTGCCATTTTTGAATCGAGAAATCACCAATTAAATCACATAAAACTTTCTTCTCAGCCCTTGCTTTTGATCGCCGAATCCGTGGAGAAGCCCGGCAACCTGGGTGCTTTACTGCGCACTGCCGATGCAGCCGGGGTGGATGCACTCATCGTTTGCGATCCTAAAACGGATATTTATAACCCCAATGTAGTAAGGGCAAGTATTGGCACCCTTTTTTCAGTGCAAGTGGGTGTGGCCACAACTTCTGAAGTGCTTGCCTGGCTTCAGGAGAATGGGATTCGTCCTTTTGCTGC
>DDBO01000068.1 GCA_002332755.1 Bacteroidales bacterium UBA2030
GGAAAGAGGGGTGGGATATTCCTCTGGGTTTTCAGTGGTTATCAGGTGTTTCTCCGTCATCTATTCTTCTTATTTTCAATGATATTCTATGGATAATGTGTTACTTTTCATCGGATTTTTTGCAGATAATCGGATGGGTAGATGGGTATTTGAGTTCCCTTTTCTTCGGTTTTCCTTCGTATTTCCATCGCTTTTCCATCGCTGTTTTATCGCTTACGAGCGAAGAAAAGCGAACCAATAGCGATGATGGAGCGATGATGGTACGATGCAAACACGATGAAATCATTTTATTTACTGATAATCAATCATTTATTATTTGATAGTCATCTTTTCTTTTGTCAAATAAGCCGTCCGTTTTGTCAAATAAGCCGTCCATTTTGTCAAATAAGCCATCGATTTTGTCAAATAAGGGCAAAGTTTGTCAAATAAGGACGGGAAAAATGTAAAATAAGCGTGATTTTTTATCAAATAAGCGCTGAGGCATGCCTATTGCCAGGATGGGAAGTGTTCTTTTAAAATTTAATTATATGGCACGTATAAAAAAAGGCATTCTCGGAGGCGTCTCAGGTCGCCTCGGGAATGTAATCGGAGGCTCCTGGAAAGGAGTCGATTACCTGAGAAGCCTCCCCTCGGGAGGACGGAAAGATGCCACAGCAGCACAAATGCAAGTGAGACAATCCTTCCGAATGGCTGTAACCTTCCTTAAACCCTTTACGGAAGTCGTTCGTATCGGGTTCGCTCCGCAGACGGCACAAAAAACGGCTTTTAATGCTGCTGTCTCGCTCTTTATCAAAAATGCCATTACAGGTACCTACCCTGATCTCGAAGTCGACTATTCACAAGTCAGACTGAGCCAGGGAACGCTTCCCATCCCTGAGACCTTTACCCTGGCATCCTCCAGCGCCGGTCAGATCGGGCTTACCTGGACTCCACTGGGTGGACAACCGTCCGACAAACTGGTAGTGGCTGCCTGGTGTGCCGAAACGGGTGAGGGATTCTATCATCTGACGGCAGCAGAACGGCAGGATGGAACCGCTCAACTGGGTATCCCTACCTATCTCAGCGGTAAATTGTTCCATGTCTACGCGTTCTTTGTGTCGGTCTATCCTTTGGGATCGGGTAAACCAGGCAGTATCTCCAACAGTGTCTATGCGGGTAGCGTGACGCTGGGGTGAGATGTGTTGTAGTAATGAAAAGGCCATCCGGAGGGGTGGTCTTTTTTTTGTTTCAGGTTTCAAGTTCCGAGTTCCAAGTTCCGGGTTCAAAGTTCCAGGTTCCAAGTTCCTAGTTCCTGGTTCCGAGTTCCAAGTTCCGTGTTCCAGGTTCCGGGTTCCGGGTTTCGGGTTATGGAATATAAAAAGCAGATAATCAGATAGTTAATTAATACAGTAGGATTTCATTCCTAATACAAATACAACATTCTGTTTATCAAGAACTTTCGTTTATCATCAACTAAAAAATCATTTATTAATCCGGAACCGGACAAATAATTATTTACCAGATTGACAATGCGCTAAAAGCTTTTTATCTATTATGTAAAAATATTGCCTTTGGTGAAGCTAACCCTAACCCCAGACCTCTGGCTAATAAAAACAAAACAAAAGCAATCCAGAGGACATGATTTGAAGGCTTCATTATAATTGGTAAGACGAAAAATACTATGGAGGATACTATCATTACATTGCGTAATGCACGCGTGGCAGTTGAACCAATATATATGCCATCCCACAAAAAAGCTGCAAAAGATGCAAGTGGAATAATCCAGATATAAGGAAGATACATATACGAAATCATCCTCACCTTTTCCTGAGAAGTGAGCAAGCTTATGATTATTTTACCACTTACGTAATAAAAAACACTAAAAAACAATGCAAGAATAAATCCAAAAATTAAAATCCGCTTTACAACAACTCGAAGACGTATTATTTGTTTACCCCCTTTAAATCTGCCAGAGAGAGACTCAGCGGCAAATGCAAAACCATCCGTAATATAGGAAAATAAATAGAAAAATTGCAACAAAAGACTATTACTTGCCAAAATTACATCTCCCTGTTTAGCCGACCAGGAAGTGAATGCAGATAGTACGCTAATAAGAAGTATAGTCCGGATAAAAAGGTTAAGGTTAATACCCAGGAATTTTTTTATTGAGATTTTTTGTTGGCCAGAGAATTTCATAAAAAGAGTGAAAAAATATTCCGGGTATTTAGTTTTAAGAAAATACAACGATAATCCCAAGCCAGCATAGCGGGCTATCACAGTACCGAGGGCTACGCCATCACTTCTCATATTGAGAGACCACACAAAGAATATATTAAATAATATATTCAAAACATTCTCAGTAATAACTACATATATCGGAGATCTAGAATCCTGCAAACCAATAAACCAGCCTTGCAACACATATTGCAACACAACGGCCGGGGCAGCCATTATACGGATATCGAAATAGGATCTGGCATAATTCTTTACCTCCTCACCTCCACCCAACAATCCAAATCCGACTCCAGAGATTAGGGTTCGAAATACAACTAAAAGGAAAACCAATATTAAAGCTGTAAAGATTGATGTACGCAGCACAGAGATAATTCCTTGTTTATCGCCAGCCCCGAACCTGATAGCCGTCATTCCGGTTGTTCCCATGCGAAGAAAGGCCAAACCGGAATATATAAAGCTGAAAATTACACTACCCAGGGCTACTGCCCCAATATATACAGGGGAGTTGAGATGCCCCATCATGGTTAAATCAACTAATCCTAATAAAGGAACCGAAAGATTAGATATTATATTTGGCCAGGCAAGTCCCAGAATGAACCTGTCTAAACTTCGGTGACCGGAAATCCAACGTCGCATTATAATCGAACTAATTGCCTGGAGTTGTATACTTTAATGTTGGAGAATAACTTTTA
>DDBO01000069.1 GCA_002332755.1 Bacteroidales bacterium UBA2030
ATTTGAAATTTTCAGAACAGAGAGGATAAAAGCAGAAAGAAATAATTTTTTTAAAGTCCTAACCCTTTAGCCACAATCTCCGCAATATCAAAATTTTGAGAATCTTCTTCCCTACCTTCTTTTTTAATGCCATCGCTGAGCATGGTCATGCAAAACGGACAAGCGGTGGCTACTATTGAAGCACCCGTATCGAGTGCTTCGCGGGTTCTTTCAGCATATACTTCAGTATGTCCGGGTTCTGACTCTTTGAACATCTGAGCCCCACCAGCTCCACAACACAATGAAAAGCTGCGGTTTCGTTTCATCTCAGTAAGAGTTATGCCTGCAGTAGTTATTATTTTTCGCGGATCTTCGTAAATGCCATTTCCCCGGCCCAGGTAGCATGGGTCATGGAAAGTAGCGGTCGTGCCTTTAAAGATTTCCGGATTCAATATAAGTTTACCCTCTTCCATAAGCTGTTTGAGAAAAGTGCTGTGATGTACTACCTCATAATGTCCTCCTAAGTCGGGATATTCATTTTTGAAAATATTGAAACAATGCGGGCATATGGTGATAATCTTCTTGATATGGTAGCGATTAAGCGTTTCAATAACCTGAAGGGCCTGCATCTGGTAGAGCATTTCGTTGCCAGCCCTTCTGGCGGGGTCTCCCGTACATGTTTCTTCGGCTCCCAAACAACCAAAATCAACTCCTAAGTGAAGAAGTATCTTGGCAAAGGATTGGGTCACCTTTCTATACCGTGGGTCGAATGCACCTGCACATCCAACCCAGAAAAGATATTCCGGAGTGCGATTCATTTCGCGGAGCAGTGGTATTTTAATGTCGTTCATATATTCTAAATTTATTTTCTTAAAAACGCATCCAGGCTTCTCGCTCTTCAGCAGGATATTGCCATGGGGCTCCGTTGTTTTCAATATTGCTGAGCATAGATGCCAACAATGCAGGAATACTTCCTTCTTCCATGGTCAGGTAACGGCGCATGGCTAAAATAACAAGAGGTTGATTGATGTTGACCGGACATTCACGTGCACATGCATTACAGGTCGTGCATGCCCACAATTCCTCTTCACTAATGTAATCACGCAAAAGGGCTTTACCATCGTCGAAAGTCTGGCCATGCTTAAGTAATCCATTCCTTTTTTCTTTTGCACGGGCTCTTACATCCATGATGATTTTGCGTGGTGAAAGTTTTTTGCCTGTGATATTGGCCGGGCAAACATCTGTGCATCGCCCGCACTCTGTACAGGCGAGGCTGTCAAGATAATTTTTCCATGTCAGGTCTTCGACATCTTTAACCCCAAATCGCCCGGGAACTTGTGTGGATGATGGTTCCTTGACACCCTCAGGGTCGAGCATCATCCTTACTTCTTGTTCTATTTCGGGCATATGTTCCATTTTACCCAAGGGTTCCAGGCGGCTCAGGTAAACATTGGGTATGCTTGTAAATACGTGAAAATGTTTGGAGTATGGCAGTATGTTCGCAAAAAGAAAAATCAAAAGAATATGACTCCACCAAAAGATTTCATGCAAAATGTTTGCCTGATAAATACTTACCGGCCCGATAGCTTTTGCCAGGATTTTACTCACAGGTAATGCCTCTTCCAGATGACCCGGACGAGTGAGGATATAAAATGTATTGGTACCTAATAAACTAATCATCAGGAAAAAGATAATGAGTAAGGCTGCAGTGGCATCTATTTTGGAAATAGGTTTCATCTCTATTCCATAAAACCGTTTAATCTTTAGAAATGTCCTTCGAAAAAGAAATGCTAAGATGCTCACCAGCACAATTACAGAAAAGATATCACCTGAAAAAATTATGACATGATAAAATGCAGGCCATTGAGCGAAAATTCTTTCCTGGCCGCTTATACCGTCAATCACCATTTCGATACTTCCAATAGTGATGATAAGAAACCCCCAAAAAACCAACGCATGAGCTAGGCCTACCAAGGGGCGTCTAAAGATTCGCGACTGCCCCAGGGCTACCTTGAGAGTAACAAGTAACCTCTTGCCATGATGTTTTATTGGGAAAGGTTTTAAAAGGGGGATAAGGCCGAATATTCTCCTCATCGACCAGAAAAATATTCCGATAGTTATGATTAGAATGGCTGAAAAAACAATGGATTTTGTCATGGTGCGGCGAATTATGCAGGTATGTGCATATTTTTGCCACAAGTATAAATGATTTTCAATTAAAAACCAAAAAGTAAGACTATTTAGAAAAAATCTTTTCAATAAGGCCGGGTACACTTTTGATCTCCTGCACAATTTTACGTACAGAGCCAAGCCCTATTTCTTTATCATTTACCTGCAGGGGGTTGCGCCAGACAATCTCTTCTACATCGTCTGCCGGAGTTGCTGTTTGATTTAAATCGGCCTGGCAAATGAAAACCATATCGAGGGTGTAATAGAGAAGGTCTTTGTAAACATATTTATTGGGTACTGTTTTAAGAAATTCCCACTCCATTAGGTGTAAACCTGTTTCTTCGTTTACCTCTCTGACCAAGGTGTTTTCTGCCGTTTCAAAAATATCGGAGAATCCACCGGGTAAATCAAGTTTGCCTTTGGCAGGGTCGAATTTTCGGCGGGTAAAGAGAAGTTGATTCTCCGGGCCTGGAATTAGTGCAATGACGGCCGGGGCGGGATTGAAATACCATAGCAAACCACATTCAGGGCATTGCATGGATTTTATGCTGTTTGAGGTGAATCCCGGCTGCCCGCAGCGGGGACAATATTTGAAAACTAAAAAAGGATGCTCCTGGGGTAATTGCATGGGGTAAAGGTAGGAAATTTGTTTCAGGTTTCAGGTTCCAAGTTCCGGGTTCCAAGTTCCGGGTTCCAAGTTCCAGGTTCCGGGTTAAGGGACGTGTTTTCATCGGTTCTTCTTCGATCCTTCTTCGCTCTTTCATCGCTCATGAGCGAACAAAAGCGAACAAAAAGCGATGATGGTACGATGATGGTACGAAGCAAACACGAACAAAACATTTAAGAAATTGATTTGCAGCGTTTTATTATTTTACAACTTCATTTGCATTGTCAAATAAGGTTCCCTTTTGTCATCAAAAAGTGTAAAATAAGAAGCTTGACTGTAAAATAAGGTGTAAAATAAGCATTTTTAGTGTAAAATAAACCTGTTTGGCATGAAAATGATGCTCGCACCCGCTTCTTCGCCCTGTGTTCTCCGTGGTGAAATTCTTTTTTTTAAACCACAGAGGGCAAAGAGGTTTTTCTCCGTGGCTCTCTGTGTTCTCCGTGGTGTAACTCTTTTTTTAAAACCACAGAGGTGCACAGAGGTTTTTCCTCTGTGCACCTCTGTGTTCTCAGTGGTGAAACTCTTTTTTTAAAACCACAGAGGGCACAGAGGTTTTTCTCCGTGGCTCTCTGTGTTCTCTGTGGTGTAACTCTTTTTTTAAAACCACAGAGGTGCACAGAAGTTTTTCCTCTGTGGCTCTCTGTGTTCTCTGTGGTGAAGCTCTTTTTTTAAAACCACAGAGGGCACAGAGGTTTTTCTCCGTGGCTCTCTGTGTTCTCAGTGGTTTTATGTATTTTGAGCAATGAGGTCCAGGTAAATGGATGAGAAAAGTCCTTGGTCTGGCAGGTTAATTTTATTTTCCTTCACAAAGCCGTATGAATCAAAACTTTTTAATGGCTCGCGATGGCATCCAGCCGACGCTTCCATTAGCGATTTTTATTTTTACCCATGAATTGAGGCTATCGCTGAGTTGGACTTTAGTGCCTTCATGTAAAACGAAAAGATCCACACTGTTTTCGTCGGGCGAGCTTTTTACTGTTACTGCCGGCTCGAATACGATTCCATGAGTATGGTGACTCTGACGATAATGGTTTTTGTATGCAAAAGCATATCCAAAGAATGTTAGAAACAAGAAAAGCAGAGCTGAATAAAACCCCACTTTTTTTTGTACGGATTTAACCGACAACACAAAAATACCCACTGCTACTAAAAACAGGGCGGTAAACAATATGCTCAACCAAGCCCAGGTATCTCCGGGAAATAACGTATAAAGCGATTTCCACCATCTTTCGAAGAACAAATCGGGTACAATATCAATTTTGTCAACAATGCGACTATTGGCTACTTTCAGGTTGAAAAGAATGTCTTCATCGGAGGGGGCGAGCAATAGTGCTTTTTCGTAATTATAAATTGCCTGAGCCATCTCGTTCAGTTTAAACCATGCATTACCCAGATTGTAATATATTGCTGCCGATTCCTGACCGGTGGCAAGGACTTGTTCATACCATTTAATGGCCGATTCATAGTGTCCCTTGGTGTATGCATTGGTGGCAGAATCGATCATGGCCTGAGGAGTTAGTGCTCCAGCTTGAGCCATTTTGAAAATAATCAGAAATATTATTAGGAATGAATATTTCGTTTTTTTCATAAGTCTTTAGTTTTATCTGAGTTCTCTTTCGATTCGCGAAATAGTTTCGAGAGCCTGATTATACACCTGCTCCATGTTTTCGGTTTTGTTTCCCGGTGCAAAGCGTGCAAATTCACAATTGTTGAGCGTTTCTATGAATGCCTTAATCGTTTCGGTATTTACATTGCGCGAAATAAGTTTGCTCTCAATGTTTTCCATAGAAAGGTCAGCCAATGGAATGTTGAATTTGTCAGCAATATAGCCCCAGAGGGCAGCGCTGATTTCGTTGTAGAAGGCATTTTCTTCCCGATTATTGAGGTGAGTGCGGGCTTTTTTCAGTCGCTTGGTGGCAACTCCTGTAGCCTTACGCAATCGCATGAGTCCAACATCGCCTCTCTGTTTTTGAATGCGTTTAATAATGAGCATGCTTATGGCAAATCCAACCAGCAATGTAATAAGTAAGCCGTAATAGATACCTGATCCAAAAAACAGAACGCCAACTGGCCTCAACGCGATTGGGGGAAGCTTGATATACCGGATATCGCTTCCAATGTATTTCAGATCTTGCTGGTTAACTCCGCTGTAAGAAATGTTTTGAGCATTTGCCTCACCTTTGGCAACATTTATGGTAAATTCTGGTGAAGTAAGCGTATTGTATTTTCCGGTTGCAGGATTAAAGAAGCTGAAAGCGATTGGTTTTATCGTATAAGTACCTGCCGTGCGGGGTATCAAAAGGTACTCAAACGTTTTAATCCCAGATACTCCGGAGGATGTAGTGTTAATATTAGAGGTAATTTTAGGGTCATAAGTGTCAAATTCTGTCGGAAAATTGATCTGCGGGGCTTCAATCACGTCGAGATTCCCTGATCCCGAAATTTTAATGCGGAGGTTAATGGCATCGTTGGCTTTTACTTCACTGCGATCGAGTTCTGCACTCAAGGTGAAGTTACCAACAGCATTGGCATATCCCGCAGGTTTTCCTTCAGCCGGAAGAGGTTTAATGTTGATTTTTAGTGGGTTACTGTAAATCTTGCGCTCCACCTGTTCGTAGCCTGAGTTGAAAAAGGCATCGTTAAAGAAACTATCGAAAAAAGGATCTCCTGTTACTGTCCGGCGACGTTTTTTCACCATGGCAGCCGTACACTCCATTTCCATTGCAGGTATGGTTACCGTGCCTGGTTTAAGGCCAAACAAGGAGGTTTTCTTTATTTCTGCAGTTACGTATTCCTCCCCGTTAATGATTACAGTACTTTGTTGAAGTTTGTCTGATTTTAGTAAGTCTTGCGACCAAAAGTCGGGGAATGTGCCAAGGTTGTTGATACGTATGTTAGATAAGGGAACTTTAGTAAAAAGTTTGTAGGTAACGATGGTTTGTTCGCCAACGTAAGGACTGGGTTTACTTACGTATGCTTTGATAAAAATATCGTCTTTCGGAATATCTTTAACATCGTCGATAGGTTCGGTGGGAGAACCGGCATTTGCGCGGTTAGTTGAGCCCGCAGAAGGCTGGGATTGCCTGGCTTTAGGTTTACCGCTGCTGATGACATGGATTCTGACAGCCTGGGTTTGGTAGGTTTTTCCTTTAACTACAATAGTAGCTGGCCTAACCTCGAAAGTGCCTTCCATCGATGCATTTATCAGGTAGGTATACGACTGGCTGTACTCTTGATGCATCTTTCCATTGATAAACTGGAAGCTTGAACTCTGGGAAACATTGGGGCCGGAAACCACAGTAAATCCTTTGAAATCAGGTCCGCGGAAATTTTCCCCGTTGGCATTCAGCGTGAAAACAACTCTAAACGTCTGGCCTACCTCTACCTCCTCGGGGGCAGAAACCGTAAAGTTTACTTCCTGGGCATTTATCCCAAAAATGAATGATAGAGCGGATATTAATAACAGCGCAAGTCGTTTCATGTCAGGAATTTTTGTTTTAAATAATGACATATTTTCAGGCAAAGGTAAGTGCAAACCCTATGCCGTTACCAGTCTTTGACAGGCCGACCTGAAACCATAGGTTTTTTCTCTTGTTTAAGCTTTTCCATGGTTTTTTGTTCTGCATTTTTCATGGCCTCGAGCATACGTTCAGCATCTTGTTTCGAGAGTTCTTGGGGCTGAGCCTGTTGAGGTTGTTCGTTTTGTTGCTGGTTTTGTGGTTGCTGGGTTTGCTGATTTTGCTGATTTTGTTGCTGTTGTTGGTTCTTGTTTTGTTGCTGCTGATTCTGATTTTGTTTCTGTTGTTGTTCTTGCTGACGTGCCTTAAAAAGAGCGTAGGACAAGTTATAGCGGGTGTCATCATCGGCAGGATTGATCTTCAATGCCTGTTTATATGCTTCTATAGCAGCCTGGTAGTTTTTTGCCTGTAAAAAAGCATTACCCGAGTTGTGCCATAATGCAGCCTGCTGTTCAGGTTTTAAGTCAGCTCGGGTGGAGAGGCCTCCCCAGGTACTGGCAGCTTCCTGGTAGTTTTTTTCTTTATATAGCGCATTTCCCAGATTGTATCTGGCTGGGATAGAACTTTTGTTCTTTTCCAGGGCTTTACGGAAAAGGATTTCAGCATCGTTGAATTTCTCTTTTTCAAAAGCCGCATTCCCTTTTCTTACCAACCTGTACTCCTTTTGGGCCTGCAAGGCGGGTATAGCCAAAATGTTCACTATTACTATCAACCACAGTTTATTCATCGCTTCAAAGTTTTCATTTACCGAAAAGATTGAGTTTACCCCAGAGCCTACTTTTACGAAGACTGATAAACAATTCAGTAATCAACAACGCCATGGCAATCCAAAGAAAGTAATAAAACCGGTTGTCGTACTCCGAAAAAAGTCGGGTGTCGAATTCGGTTTTTTCAAGCTTGCCAATTTCCTCAAATATTTTGCGTAGTGCCTGGTTTGTATTGGCAGAACGGACGTAAACGCCATTACCGGTTGAAGCTATTTTTTGCAACGTAACCTCATCGAGGCGGGTCATGATGGTATTGCCATCTTGGTCTTTGCGGTAACCGGCAATCGAACCGTCGGGGCTTAATATTGGAATAGGCGCTCCCTCAGGCGAACCAATACCCAGGGTATAAACCCTAATTCCGTCGGCTACTGCCTTTTCGGTCTGTTCAATTACATTGCCTTCATGGTCTTCTCCATCGGTCATAATTATAATTGCTTTGCTTCGCGTTTCACTGGTGAGAGATTCGTGCGCCATTCGTATCGCTTCTGCAATAGCTGTGCCTTGTGTAGGTACAAGGTCGGTACTTATTTTACTGATAAACATACGGGCAGCAGCATAATCGCTGGTAATAGGAAGCTGTACATAAGCCTTTCCGGCAAAAACAATTATACCCAGTCTATCTCCTTTCAGTTGATCAACTAATTTGGTCATTGCCAACTTGGCATTTTCCAGGCGGTTGGGTTTTATATCTTGTGCCAGCATGCTATTTGAAACGTCCAGGCATATCATCATATCAATGCCTTTTTGTTTCACCTTTACTAATTTGCTGCCAATTTGGGGATTTGCTGCAGCTATAATAAGCATCACTATAGCAAGGTTCCACACAATAAAGCGGATGATGGGCCGGGTAGGGCTGTAGTCGGGAACCAGGCCTTCAATAAGTCGGGTATCGCCCCATAATTTAAGTTTGCGCTTGCGTTGTATCCGCGACCAGATAAAAATAACCGTGATTATGGGGATAATCAGTAATAAATAGAAATAATCAGGATTTTCGAACCTGAACATGTTTTTTCACTTTTAAGGTTGATTACGGAAAAGAGTAAGTGAGAGTAACATTTCAAAAATCAAGAGCAAGAGGGCAATGACAACCAGGGGTCTGAACTCATCGATGCGGTTGTGGAATTCTGAGACATCTATGCGCGATTTTTCGAGTTTGTCAATCTGGGAATAGATGTCGCGTAAGGTGGAGTTGCTGGTTGCCCTGAAATATTGCCCTCCTGTCATCCGGGCAATCTCCTGCAGGAGTTTTTCATCAATTTTTACTTCTACATTTTGGTATTGTGTACCAAAGGGGGTTTTAAAAGGGTAGGGGGCCATACCTCTTGTACCTACTCCAATGGTATAAACTCTTACCCCCATTTTTTTTGCAATTTCTCCGGCAGTAAGAGGGTCAATGTTTCCGCGATTGTTTTCTCCGTCAGTCAGCAAAATAATTACTTTGCTAATGGCATCGCTTTCGCGCAGTCGGTTTACTGCGGTTGCGAGTCCATCACCGATAGCCGTGCCATCTTCAATCATGCCGCTTTTCAACTGGCTGAAAAGTTCTGTGAGAATATTCTTGTCGGTGGTAAGAGGACATTGGGTGAAAGCTTCACCCGAGAATGCAACGAGTCCGATGCGGTCGTTGGGCCGCCCGTTGACGAAATCTGAAGCTATGTTTTTGGCTGCTTCCAGTCTGTTGGGCTGAAAATCTTCAGCAAGCATACTCGAACTGATGTCGAGAGTAATTACAATATCAATCCCCTCAACGGTCACATCTTGTCGACTAATGCTGCTCTGTGGACGTGCTAAAGCTACTATGATGAATGCCAGCGCAAGCATGCGCAAAGCAAAAAGCAGATGCCTTAACCTTACTTTCCATGTTTTGGGCTGCTGCTCAAGCACATGGGTCATAGAAAAATGCAGAGAAGGGTAGCGGCGATTGCCTTTCAATACATACCATGCTACCAGCAAGGGTATCAGCAGGAGCAACAGAAGAATCCATGGATGTTGGAAAGTTATATGCGGGAATAGCATAAAGTATCACACATTAGGTTATCGTTTATCTAACTTATCGGATTGGCTTTGGGCTTCCTGTGGCTCAGGTGTCGGCCTTGTCATTTCAACAAAGCGACGGCAAAACTCCAACGCAAAATCGTTTTCATCGGGCAGGGGCTCGAAACGGGCGAATTTTACAAGGTCAGCTATTTCAAGCACTCTGCGTGATTCTTCGATTAACAGGGATTCAAAACGTTTGTTTCGAAGCGCTTCAACAATCTCGTGGCTTACCATCTCCGGTGCATTGATGCCAAACTGGTCTTTCAAATAGTCACGGTAAATATCCGTAAGCGCGGAGTAATATTCCTTAGTATGACCGGCCTGCCACAATTTTTTTTGCCGAAGATTTTCCAGCGCCTCCAGGGCTACTTGCCAGGCTGGAAGTTTGGGCTTAGGTTTGATGAGAAAATACTTGCGCTTTCCCCGGCGGTATTCAATGTACCTCCGAACAAGCCATAGGATGGCTAAAGCCAGGAGCAGATATATTATCCAGGGTAAAAATTCTCTCCAAGAATATCCAACCTTTTGAATTCCCTTAATATCACGGATAGGTGCAGTTGTATCAACATCCATTATCCTGACCTGCAAAAGCAATGGCTCCGTCTCGACATTATATATCGAAGTATCGCCAGGAAGTTGGTAAAGAAAACGGATGGGGGGAACAGGAATAAAACCGGTATCGAAGGAGGTAAGTATTAGCTCCTGGTTGAGGGTAGTCAAACCATTAGCAGTTGTGGTATCGATTTTCCCCTTACTTACTATCTCTATCTGCCTCGTGATTGTATCGGCTTGTATGCCCCATTTGATCCTTGCTCCCTGAGGGACTTCAACTTTCAGCCGGGCTTTGGTTTGTTGGCCAATGAGTAAATGCATTGTGTCGATATGTAATTCAGCATTTGCATTCTGCGCTAGGCAAAAACCGACTGATTGCCAGGCTATCAGGAGTAGTATGCTTATTCGAACAGCCATTCTTTTTACCTTGGTCATGTCAGGTCTCCTTTTCGTTATCATGATTACCGCTTGAATTCCCGTCGTTTAAAGAGGTTAATCAAGGGGCGTACGTAGTCACTACCTGTAGATAGTTGTACAAAATCAATACCAGCACGTGTAAGTGTATCATTGATGTAGCGTTGCCTTGCCTCTCTCTGATTTTTAAAGCGTTCTCTCACCATTGGATTGCTCGTGTCTACCCAGATTTCTCTTTCGGTCTCCGGGTCAACCAGGCATAGAAGGCCTGCGGGTGGAAGTTCTTTTTCCCTTTCGTCAGTTATTTGAAGAGCTATGACGTCGTGTTTGCGGGCTGCAATTCGCAAGGCCTGATCGTAACCATGATCCTCGAAATCTGAAATTAGGAAGGCAACGGATCTTTTTTTAATAGCATTGGTAAAAAAGCGCAAGGATTCACTAATATTCGTCCCATTGCTTAGAGATTCAAAGTCAATTAGTTCTCTGATAATACGCAGGATATGACTGCTTCCTTTCTTAGGTGGAATGAATTTTTCAATCCTATCACTGAAAAAAATCACTCCCACCTTGTCGTTATTAGCAATGGCCGAAAATGAGAGAACAGCGGCTATTTCAGTGATTAGCTCTTGCTTATACTGTTGTTTCGACCCGAATTTATTACTGCCCGATACATCAATGAGCAAAATAACAGTGAGCTCGCGCTCTTCTTCGAAAATTTTGACGTAAGGATGATTAAATCTTGCTGTTACGTTCCAGTCGATGTTGCGAATGTCGTCGCCATATTGGTATTCGCGTACCTCGCTAAACGACATACCCTTACCCTTAAAGGAGCTATGATATTCACCACTGAATATCTGGTTGGATAGCCCTCGGGTTTTTATTTCGATTTTTCTGACTTTTTTGAAAATCTCTGTGGTTTCCATAGTAGTACTTTTCCTGTTTTTTGCCTGTGTTTGGGCTGCTATCAGGGTACTTCCACAGAATTGAGCACCTGACTGATGATTTCTTCGGTGGTTATGTTTTCGGCTTCAGCTTCGTAGGTGAGTCCTATACGGTGGCGCAACACATCGTGAGCTACAGCCCTTACGTCTTCAGGAATTACATAACCGCGGCGACGGATAAAGGCATAGGCTTTAGCTGCGAGTGCAAGGTTGATACTGGCACGAGGTGAGCCACCATACGATATCAGGCCTTTGAGCGCTTCAAGTTTGTATTTCTCCGGAAAACGTGTAGCAAATACTATGTCGGTAATGTAGTTTTCAATTTTTTCATCCAGGTAAACCTCGCGCACTACTTTTCGTGCCTTAATAATATCTGCAGGCTTTAGCATGGTTTCGGTAGTAGGGTAGGATTCCTGAATGTTTTGCCTCAGGATGTACTTTTCTTCTTCTTTTTCAGGATAAGTAATTACAACTTTCAGCATGAATCGGTCAACCTGGGCTTCGGGGAGGGGATAGGTGCCCTCCTGTTCGATGGGGTTCTGGGTTGCAAGCACCAGGAAGGGTTCATCAAGCGGATAAGTCTGGTCACCGATAGTTACCTGTCGTTCTTGCATGGCCTCAAGCAGAGCACTCTGTACTTTGGCCGGACTGCGGTTGATTTCGTCGGCCAGAATAAAGTTGGCAAAGATGGGGCCTTTGCGAACTACAAACTCTTCTTTTTTCTGGCTGTACACCAGCGTACCAATCAAGTCGGCGGGGAGCAGGTCCGGAGTAAATTGTATGCGGCTGAACTTGGCGTCGATAATTTTAGCCAATGATTTAATGGCTAATGTTTTAGCAAGCCCGGGTACCCCTTCGAGTAAGATATGGCCGTTGCTTAATAAACCAATGAGCAAACGCTCTACCATGTATTTTTGCCCTACTATCACCTTATTCATTTCCACACGGATGATATCGGTGAAGGCGCTTTCCTGCTGAATGCGTTCGTTGAGTTCTCTAATGTCGATGCTTTGCATAGGATTTGTCGTTTTGTGGTTGCAAAAATAGAAAGCCCGTCTGCGACGGGCAATTTTATCGGGTTAAAGTTTGTTAATCTGAAAGTTAAATTGTGTTAAAAAAAATCGCCATATAAGTTAACTTTCTAAATTACAACTCTTCTATAATGTTTTTCATTTTTAATCGCATCTCTCCCCCAATGCACTTTACTTCCTGGTTGCCTACTCCGGCAAATGCACCCTCCGGATCCATAGCCGCGACTTCTATTTTACCCTCTTCTTTTTCAATAATTACCACATTACATGGCATCAGAATGCCTAATTTATCTTCCTCCAAAAGTGCCCTGTAGGCATGCCCTGGTGAGCACGCACCTAAAATCTTGTATCGCTTCATGTTTACATTGAGGTGCTCGTTGAGCTTGTGGGCTACATCAATTTCGGCTACAATACCCATTTTTTGCTTCTCGATGCTTATCCGTGCTCTGCTCTCGGCCTCTTCAAAACTGCATTCTAAAGTTTTCGAAAAATAATAACCCATGGTTTTCAGATTTTGGTTTTGTAAAAATAACATTTATCGGGAATAAATGTTTAGCATTATTATCCTTTTTGCAGCTTGATCTGAAAATATATGCTGTTAAGGACTTTTCTTTATTGCGTGGTTTTATTGTGAATCCCAAAATTAAGGTATTCTGATGTATTTATGGGTTTGTAAACTTAATCTCCACTTCGGATTTCTTTTGACATATTCCACCACTTCCGATGTTATTTCCTGATGCCGGCTCCATTCGGGTTGCAACAATAGATGGCACCCTGGTTTAACTTTTTCCGCATTTTCTTCAGCCCACATAAAATCAGAACGATCGTGAATAATCACCTTGAGTTCGTCAGCTGCCTCAAGCAATTCTTTCAAAGGGGGAGCATTTTTTTTGGGGGAAACGCATATCCAATCCCATTTTCCGGAAAGAGGCTGAGAACCTGAGGTTTCAATAAAGGTGAGAATACCATGTTCTTTTAGTTTTGCGCATAAAAAGTCGAGGTCCCATGAAAGGGGTTCACCGCCAGTGGCTACAACGCTATCGGCACCCGATTCCAATACTCTGGCAACGACTTCCTCTACCTTTCGTTGGGGCCAAAGTTGGAAATTCCAGCTTTCCTTTGTATCGCACCAGGAACATCCCACATCGCATCCTCCGATACGAATAAAATAAGCAGCTCGTCCTGTTTGTATGCCTTCCCCCTGAATGCTGTAGAATTCTTCAACAATGGGGAGTTCTGTGGTGGTTCCTTTCATTTCATTCATGGGTTCCTTGGTTTTGAATAGCAACAGTCGATAAGTATTTACCTGATTCGAATTTAAGAATTAAGTTACGCGGGTCTTTGACGGGAAACAAAAGCGAATGTAGTTCATCGGAGTTTGTAAGTTTCCATTTTTTAAGTATCTGACCTTTACGGTTCTGAAGTGTCACCCGAAACTTTTCGCCGGTTTTGCACTTTACCCTCAAGCGCAATTGTTCATCAACAATGCTGTATTGATACTCAAAAACATCCTCGCCTCTTATGGGTAGTTTGCCAATAAGGGATGTATAATCTATTTTAAAGATTTGGGGGGGATAGATGCTGGTTTCTTCAGTTGAGATGTATAAATAATTCAGTGGTCCGAAACAAATGCCTTCCGTCTGGCTGCCTCCTCTGTCGTCAAGCTCTAATCTCAGGGCACTCCAGCCGGCGATATCCACAGTGCTGAAGTTTTGTATTAACCACACAAAAGGGGTGTAGTTTTTATAACCACACAAAGCCAGGATTTGGCTTGTTTCATCAAAGTCGGCTCCGGTTATCAATCCATTGGCTTCCCATTCCATCAAAAAGATGGCAGTATATTCACCTGGCGTTTTAGGAAGGCTGTAAATAGCCGAATGTTGGTTGCCCCAGTTTTTTGTAAAAAGAATAAGTCTGTCGTGGAGGGCTATCATCGCTTCGCAGTCGAAATTAGTGGTTCGGTCGGCTACTGTGGGAAAATCTGTTTGTTTCTCCCAGTGAAAGGCAATTTTTTCGGCTGTTACTTTCGCGGTACCTTCTTTAGGAAAGGCTGTTTTGGGAATTTTGTATATACATAAGTCTCTTCTGACACCTCTGTTGTTTCCAAAGTCGCCGACATAAACGTATTGGTCGTCCTGAGCTATTTCTTCCCAATCAACATTTGAAGCATTCGATACTATTACGGTAGCTTTGATTTTCCCTTTTTGTGTGTCGAGGCCGTAAATTTCCGGTCTGCCGCCCGAATCGTTGTGGGTCCAGAAAAGCTCATTGAAGCAAATCAACCCTGAGGTTTCTCTCACTTCGCGGGGAAGATGCGAAATATAAACAGGGGGATTATAAAATTGTCTTAGCGCCTGAGGTTTGAGTACTTCCTGTCCGTCAATTCTTAAAGAGCCAATAATGGCAAGGGTTATCAATAATATTGTTTGTCTGATTTTCATTGCTTTTAATTAAATGGCGCAAAATTACTTGTTTCTGCGGCTACCATGGCTATTTAATACCAAATTGCCTGACTATCTTTGCCATTCGAATTCCGAAGCACATCATGTTTAAAAAAATCCTTGGAACCACCGCAGTAAAAATAACAGGTGCCATTGCCAGTCTCATTGTTTTGAGCCTAAATGCCAGGACGTTAGGGCCTGCAGGAGTTGGGACTATTTCGCTGATTGTTGTTGGGATTGCTATCAACCAAAACATAACAAGCTTAATTGGAGGATCTGCTATTGTTTATCTGACTCCCCGCTACGACAATTTTCATATCTATGCCCTTAGTTCTGCATGGGCGCTGATTTCTTCAGCCGCAGGTTCGGTTTTGCTTTCAATAACGCATACCATCCCCACCGGCCAGACGATGAATGTCTTTTTGCTTTCCCTGTTGGCCTCTCATATTAACATCAATCAAATGATTATGATGGGACACGAAAGAGTTAAGGTCTACAACCTTAATACCCTTTTGCAATCCATTGTATCGGCTGGAGCTTTGTTTTATTTTTTTCAAATAGTGGGTATCCAGAGTGTAGATGGATTTATTTATTCGACCTATCTGGCTTTTGGGCTTACCTATCTTCTTGGGTTTGTGTTTGTATATAATAAGTTGAATATTTCTCCATTTTACAATCTTTTGCCTTTGATAAGAGAAGCGCTTCGAATGGGTGGTTCTATTCAGCTGGCAGGTTTGCTACAAACTTTGAATTACCGCTTTAGCTATTTTTTATTAAAGAAGTTTTTTGGTGAGGCTACTTTGGGACGTTTTGATGCAGGGAATAAGCTTTCGGAAGGTATTTGGTTGATTTCCAAAAGTATAGCTCTTGTCCAATACTCTCGTTTATCTAATGAAAGTGATCAAGACAAATCTGCAGTCATTACATTGGGGTTGGTAAAGGTTAGCCTGGGGGTAACCTTGGCTGGCGTTTTGTTACTATTGCTGATTCCATCAACCATCTTCGAAGTTTTGTTAGGTAATGAATTTCATGATGTAAAAACTGTTATTCTGGTGCTTTCGCCGGGGATATTAGCCATAGCCTCTGGTATGATTTTCAGTCATTACTTCTCCGGTACCGGCCGTCCCCATTTTAATACATTGGGTTCAGCTATTGGCCTGGTTTCGCTTGTGTTACTCGGTTATTTGCTCATTCCGGCCTATGGACTTATGGGGGCAGGCATAGCCACCTCGTCTTCCTACCTGATTTCTCTCATTTATCAATTGTGGGCATTTCATCAGATTAGCCATATGCCCTGGCGTAACTTTGCTATTTCCAAAAACGACCTTATTGTGTTCAAAGAATTTTTTAGAAATAATAAGGCATAAAGAACTTATAATGGTTATTTTTGAAGTCTCACTTTAGATTAAAATCGAAGATTGATAGATATGATTAGTTATATAGGTGAATGGACCTGGGCCGCATGGACAGGCAAAATTTTAATTATTCTTGCTTCTGTAAGTGTTGCAATATCTGCAATTGTTTTTTCTCAAAAGGCAATTCGGGAACGTAAGAGTATGCATCCCGGAAAGAGCAAAACAGGTTGCATTTTTTTCGTTATTCATTTTGTTTTTCTCATTCTGGCTGCAATGTTGCTGATGCTGCTTTTTCTGCGCCATAGGTTTGAGTTTATGTATGTTTGGCAATACAGCAGCACCGATTTACCTATTCATTTTCTGATATCTTCTTTCTGGGCAGGCCAGGAAGGGAGTTTTTTGCTTTGGGCCTTTTTTCAGGGCATACTGGGCCTGGTGCTGATGCGCACATCGGGCCGTTGGCAGGCAGGCGCCATGGGGGTGTACGCGGCCGCCCAATTTTTTGTAATGTCGGCTTTGCTGGGAATCGACCTGGGTTTTATGCAGTTGGGTCGCAGTCCTTTTACCTTGATACGTGAAACTATAGGCGATATTGAAGGAACGATCTTTTCTCGCCCCGATTATCTTTCGGCTATCACCGAAGGTAATGGGATGAATCCTTTGCTAGAGAATATATGGATGGTTATTCACCCACCCGCCCTGTTTCTGGGTTATGCTTCAGTGCTTGCTCCCTACAGCCTGGCTATTGCAGCCCTCATTCGTCGTAAACCTTTCGATTGGATTCCGGTGGTTTTACCCTGGGTCATATTTGCGGTTCTTACGCTTGGGGTAGGTATCATCCTTGGTGGCATGTGGGCTTATGTCTCTCTTACTTTTGGCGGATTTTGGGCTTGGGACCCTGTTGAAAATGCCTCTTATATTCCGTGGATAACTCTTGTGGCTGCCCTTCATCTGTTATTGGTCGCCCGAAAGCGTCAGAGAGGCTTGCTTTTGGCTTTTGTAATGACGCTTCTTTCTTACATTCTTGTTCTTTACGCCAGTTTGCTTACGCGCAGTGGTATTTTGGGAAATACGAGCGTACATGCTTTCGGCGAAAACGGTCTTCTTGCTCAATTGCTTATTACTTTGTTGTTTTTCAGTATTTTACCTATAATTCTTATTGTTCGCCGTTATCGTGATATTCATACAGAAGTGCCCGAAAACTTCCGTTCCAGGGAGTTCTGGATGGTAATGGGTTCACTCATTATGGTATTAGGTGCCTTTCAGGTGGCTTTTGTTACAAGCATACCTGTGTGGAATAAGATTTTTGGCCTGAATATGGCTCCCCCCAGCAACCCGGTGGCCTATTACAACGCATGGCAGATGCCGTTTGCCATCGTCATGGCTGTATTGATGGGCCTGGCTTCGTTTTTAACTTACCGCAATAGTGATTGGAGTAAAATATTGAAACGCTCTCTTGTGTTTTTTGCTATCGCGGCTTTCATCGGTTTTATTGCATGGGTGCTTCACTTTCCCGGCAAACCTTTGTATTATGTTTATTTGGTTTCAAGTGTTTTTTTGATTCTGGTGTCTGTGGATGTCAGTATTCATCTGGTTCGCAGAAGCTTCAATCCCGGAGGCATGATTGCCCATCTCGGAATAGGGATTTTCCTGACAGGCATCATGCTAACCTTTGCCAATAGTACAGTCATCTCGCGCAACACCAGTCGCATGAGCTTGGGTGATACTCAGACAAATGCTGAAAACCAAATTATGTTTAGGGGCGATACAGTAGAAATGGGGCCCTACCTGGCCATATATTCCGGTAGAGAAGAACAAGGCCGACATGTATATTACACGCTTGATTTTTACACGCATACAAACGACACGCTGAAAAAAGTATTTTCCGTCAGGCCTTCAGTGAATCGGAATGAAAAGATGGGATATGTTTACAACCCATCCACCTATAATATGCTTTTTAAGGATATTTACACCTACATCTCTTTCGCCCAGGATGGACCTGGCTTTTTCAGCCTGACCAAAGCATCGGATATCGCCTTGAAAGATACTTTATCGGTCAAAGGATTTCAACTGATTCTCGATAGCCTTGCCGTTGAAACCCCCGGAACAGAAATTGATCCTGAAAATGTAAATATTATAGCTTTTTTCAAGCTTTTCAATTCTAATGGAGATTTTATAGATACAACCCGTGCAGCCTATATAATAAGTAACGGAGTTGTAAATCATGTAGATGGTAACTTTAAAAATGCCAAGGTAGGGGTATCATTCAGAGGAGTCTCTGAACAACCCGGTACTATTCAAATATCTGCATGGGAAGATCGTCCAGATTTTATTGTTGTTAAAGTGGTTATCAATCCTTACATCAACCTTGTCTGGCTTGGAACTTTGGTAACCTTTGCAGGCTTGGTTCTTGCATGGTTTCGCCGTCGCAGGCAAGTAAACATTAAATTCGTTTAATTTAGTAAGTCAAAAATCATCACCATGGAAATTATTGAAACCTCTATTCCTGGCTTGCTTATCATCAAACCTCAGGTGTTTGAGGACGACAGGGGTTACTTTTTTGAATCCTATAACCGACAGAAATTTCTACAGGCAGGTATTGCGGTAGATTTTGTTCAAGACAATGAGTCTAAATCGCAGAAAGGTGTTTTAAGGGGTTTGCATTTTCAGCGCCCGCCTTTTGCTCAGGGAAAACTCGTAAGAGTGATGAAAGGCAGTGTGCTCGATGTTGCTGTTGACCTGCGCAAAGGCTCGCCTACTTATGGCAAGTGGGAATCGATTATTTTGAGCGACTCCAATAAATTTATGTATTGGATACCTGCCGGCCTGGCCCACGGATTTCTTACTCTCGAGGATGGCACAGTATTTTTTTACAAATGCACCAACATATATAACAAAGATTCGGAAGGAAGCATTCGCTGGAACGACCCCGACTTGAATATTGACTGGAAATGGGAAGACGAACCGATTTTATCTGCGAAGGATAAAGTTGCACCATTCTTTAGGGAATTTGATTCCCCATTTGTGTTCGAACCTTAAAGCATCTTTTTCTATTACAATTGTTTCCATTATGAACGCCCCAGCCTCAAGGTTGGGGCTTTTGTTTAGGGTGAATGAGTTAAAAGTTTAACAAAAAGTTAATTTATTTAGATTTTAAATAGTGTTATAAGTAGATGATTGCTTGTTTGTAATGGAGATAGTAAGAATTAGTCTGCATAAAAATTTAACAAAATTGGCTTAAAATGTTAGTAAATTAACAGATGAAGATAATTAGTTATTCGATTACTGGGTATTTTTGCATTATATGTAAGTATTGGCATAAGAAAATAACAAAGAATATGATTGTTTCAAAATCAATTTATTAACGATGAAAACGAGAAGGGAATTTATTAAAATTTCTGCTTTGGGGCTGGGTGGAGTGGCTGCACTGAGCAGTATTTCGCCTTTAACCCGTGGAGCTTCGGCAATAGAAAAGTTGCTGGGGCTCAACCGGAACAAACCCCGCATAGTAAAGCGTGTCCCTTCGTATTGTGAGGTGTGCTTCTGGAAATGTGCTCTGTGGGCTGATGTGGACGATAGCGGCAGAGTGGTCAATCTTACAGGAAATGCTGACGACCCTCATTGCAATGGAAGGCTATGCCCAAGAGGAACCGGAGGTATAGGCATGCTTTACGACGAAGATCGCCTTAAAAAACCGTTGATCAGGGTGAATGGTGAAAACGGGCAGACCTTCAGAGAAGCAAGTTGGGAAGAAGCTCTCGACCTGGTTGCAAACAAATTGAAAGAAATTGCCGACAAATATGGTCCTGAGAGCATTGCTCTTTTCAACCATGGCTCACCAGGCCATCACTTGGGACACTTGCTTAAAGCCTTGGGTTCTGATAATATTGCTGCACCTAGTTACGCTCAATGCCGTGGCCCTCGTGAAGTAGGATTTGAATTTACCTTTGGCACAGGTGTGGGTTCTCCCGAACCAACGGATATCAGGGATACACGTTGCCTGGTGCTCATAGGATCGCATATAGGCGAAAATATGCACAATGGGCAGGTTCAGGAAATGTCGGATGCCATTGACAGAGGAGCAACCATCATAACCGTCGACCCCCGTTTTTCGACAGCCGCCAGCAAATCCAAATACTGGTTGCCCATAAAACCTGCGACCGATATTGCTCTTCTGCTTGCCTGGATAAATGTGCTGATTACCGAGGAGCTTTACGATAAGGATTTCGTTGAAAAGTACACTACAGGATTTGACAAACTCAAATCTTATATTCGGCCGTTCACTCCGGAATGGGCGTATGGTATCACTACCCTCGAGCCTGACCTGATTAGAAAGACTGCCCGTGAGATGGGGTCAGCAGCTCCGGCTGTTATAGTACATCCCGGACGCCACGTTACCTGGTATGGCGATGACACCCAACGGGCGCGTGCAGTAGCTATTTTAAATGCTCTATTGGGCAACTGGGGACGCAGAGGCGGATTTTATTTTAAAGAGGCAAAGCCATTGCCTGAATACCCTACTCCCGAATATCCTAAACCCAGTTGGTCATGGAAAGATGTTACCAATGATAAATACCCAGCTGCCCGCCTTTCTGTATCAAACGCTTTGATTGATGCTTCTATTCATTCTGAGGATAAACCGGCTCGTATTAAAGCATGGTTGGTAGCCGGTACCAATCTGCCTCTTACTATCCCGCAGAAAGATACCTTGGAAAAAGCTTTTCAGGATATAGAATTTCTTATGGTTCTTGATACCATGCCCATGGAAATTACCGGTTATGCAGATGTAGTACTTCCTGAATGCACCTACCTGGAGCGGGATGATGACATCAGAAACGAGCCACATCGTGAGCTAAACATTGCAGTGCGTCTGGCTGCAATGGAACCCATGTATGACACAAAACCCGGTTGGTGGGTGGCTCGTGAATTGGGTTTGCGTCTTGGTCTCGAGAAATATTTCCCGTGGAAGGAATACCGTGAAGTGATTGAATGGCAATTGAGTCAAATTGGTACTTCCGTTGACGAAATGCAGAGGCTGGGTGTCAAGAAATTTGAAGGAAGAAAAACTCCCCTTTACGCTGAGACACCTGAAGATTACCAGTTTAAGACACCCAGTGGCAAGATTGAATTGTACAGCGAGCAACTCGAATCGATGGGTTTTGATGCTATTCCCAGGTTTACCCAACATCCAGAGCCCCCTGAAGGTTATTACCGCCTCATTTATGGCCGGGCTCCCATGCATACATTTAGCCGTACTGCAAACAATCCTTATCTCGTTGACCTGATGAAGGAGAACAGCGTATGGGTCAATCCAAGGGTAGCAGCCTTGTGGGGTTTGAAAAACGGCCAATATGTATGGTTAAAAAATCAGGACGGGGTGGTGTCTCATTTTCCCACTAAAGTGCGTATTACAGAACGTATTCGCTGGGACTCCGTTTACATTGTTCATGGCTTCGGACATCACGACAAAAAGCTGTCGCGTGCATATGGTCGTGGAGCCAATGATACGGAATTGATTACCCGTGTGTCGGTTGACCCCTTAATGGGTGGCACGGGCATGCGCGGCAATTTTGTGACGTTTGTAACTGAAAATCCCGGAAAGGAGGTGGTATCATGAGATATGCGATGGCCATCGACACCCGCAAATGTGTAGGGTGTGGTGATTGTGTAGTGGCCTGCCAGGTAGAAAATAACGTGCCCATTGGTTATTGCCGTGATTGGGTGGTTGAATCGATGGCAGGGACTTATCCGAAATTAGAAATTGAGATCAGATCAGAACGATGCAACCACTGCGATAACGCCCCCTGTGTACGTTGTTGCCCAACCGGGGCCAGTCATATCGTTGAAGGCGGTATTGTTTTGGTTACTCACCAAAAGTGTATTGGCTGTGGTGCGTGCATACAGTCGTGCCCATACGACGCACGTTATTCACATCCCGATGGTTATGTAGATAAATGCACTTTCTGCAATCATCGTATTGCAGAGGGAAAAGACCCTGCCTGCGTATCGGTTTGCCCAACCAAGTGCATGTATTTTGGCGACCTCGACGATCCCAACAGTCCGGTATCTAAAGCCCTGCAAGACAGACGCTATAAAACCCTTGCTCCCGAAGCAGGCACCCATCCTCAGATTTATTACCTTCTTTAATCATAAACAATTACAATTATGAAAGAAGAGCTTTTTGTAAGTGGTAGAGATATTCCCAACATAGACCCTTACCTCAATATCTGGCATTGGCAAATTCCAGGGTACCTCTACCTCGGTGGACTTGCAGCCGGTATTTTGTTTTTCGCTGCCCTTTACACCATACTTAATAAAGAGAAAGAGATGCAGGCAACCGTTAAATGGGCTTCATTTATTCCACCCATTGCGCTGGTTGTGGGTCTGTTCTTTCTTTTTCTTGATCTAAAACATAAACCTTTTTTCTGGCAGCTTTACACCACCATTCGCCTGGAGTCGCCTATGTCGTGGGGTGCCTGGGTGTTGATGGCTATTACCCCTCTTTCGTTTATTTGGGCTGGTAGTTATTTACGTGAGGCCTGGCCAAAATGGGATTGGAAGTTCAAATTTTTGTACGATTTTGAAGCCTGGGTACAACGCAATCGTTACTGGTTTGCATGGCCCATTCTTTTCCTTTCGGTCATCTTGGGTATATACACAGGCATCCTCCTTTCGGCCTTCAATGCCAGACCTTTATGGAATACCTCCATTCTGGGTCCTCTTTTTCTTACATCAGGAATGTCGACCGGGGTTGCAGCTATTCTGCTTCTAACCAAAGATAAAACCGAAAGACACCGTCTGACGGTGATCGACCTGATACTAATTGGTATTGAGGTTTTCCTGATTATTCATCTGATCATGGGATTCAGAGCCAGCACAGCTGTGCAAATTGAAGCTTCCAGACTTTTCCTGGGAGGGCAATTCACCGTAGTTTTCTGGACGTTTGTTTTTACCCTGGGTCTGATTTTTCCTGCTATTCTCGAAGTGTTAGAGTTGCGGGGCTATCATTTGCCTGCTTATATACCCGCCATCCTTGTATTATTTGGTGGCCTGGTTTTCCGTTTTATCATGGTGGAGGCCGGGCAGATTACGCGTTATCTCTATTAAAATTAAAAACCAATTGACATGTCAACACAAGATCGCTCCAAGCAATATATGAATCCTTACCTGGCAGGTGTGTTGCTGGGATTGGTGTTGTTGCTCACATTTTATATTACTGGCAGAGGATTGGGAGCAAGCGGTGCTGTGAAGAGTTCGGTGGTTGCTGCCGTCGATGCTGTTTCTCACAGCCATGCTACAGGGTCGAAATATTACAGTCAGTTTATTAGCGATGACAATCATCCGCTCAATTCATGGCTGGTGTTTGAGGTACTGGGAGTTTTTGCAGGTGCTTTTCTGTCGGGTGCTCTTGCCGGAAGGCTAAAACTGAAAGTTGAGCATTCTCCGAAGATTTCTTCCAGAACCCGCCTCATCTTTGCCGGACTGGGTGGATTATTTTTCGGATTAGGCTCTCAATTTGCCAGAGGATGTACTTCAGGAGCCGCCCTCAGTGGCATGGCTGTTCTCTCACTGGGTGGCTTTCTTGCCATGATTTTTATCTTCGGTACAGGCTATGTAGTAGCTTATTTCTTCCGTAAACTATGGATTTAAACTTAATATTGAATACTATGGGGCCTTTGATAACCAATGGAATAATCGATCCGGGTTGGAACAATTATATTGCCCTCCTCCTGGGAATGGCATTTGGTTTTGTACTCGAATCGGCGGGTTTTTCCAGCTCAAGAAAGCTTGCAGGAGTGTTCTATGGATATGATTTCGTTGTTCTAAAGGTGTTTTTTACGGCTGCAGTAGTTTCTGTCATTGGGATATACCTTATGGGGCATCTGGGCTGGCTCGATATTTCAAAATTATATATTCAGCCGGCCTATGTTCAATCTACTATAGTTGGAGGAGTAATTATGGGTATAGGTTTTTTGATGGGAGGCTTTTGCCCGGGTACAAGTTTTACCGGAGTTGCCATAGGAAAAATTGATGCCATGGTGTTTTCCGTAGGGATGTTCATCGGCGTTTTAATTTTTGGAGAATTGTACCCGTTATTTGAAAACCTATACAATGCTGGAAATCTCGGTTATATCACCATTACCGAATATTTCGGAATTCAGCCCGGAATCTTTATTTTGGGCCTTACTGTTGTGGCGCTGGTAGCATTTTATGTTACAGCCATCATTCAACAAAAAGTTAAAAAAGTTGATTATTGAAAAACTAACTATGGAAAACAATAAAGGATTCTGGATACTTGCCCCTGTGGTGTTAGTGTTAGCCATAGTACTGGCTTTCATGGGAAATCCTCTCACCCATAAGGACGTACCACCGCAGCAACTGCTCTTGCTTGCCGCCATAGGCTCTCATTATTATTCTACCGATCAGGTAGCAGAAATGCTTATTAATCATGATCCTGCTTTGGTGTTGGTGGATGTTCGCCAGCCGGCGGAATATGAAAAATGGCATATCGAGGAAGCTGTTAACATTCCTGTCGATTCTCTTCTCACTCCGACCTGGTACAATTGGTTGACCCGTCCTGGCCAGACAGTAGTCTTCTGCTCTAACGATGATGCATTGGCTCAAATGGCCTGGCTGGCTACCCGTCGCCTGGGTGCTTCTAATACTTTCGTGATGAAGGGTGGTTTAAACGAGTGGTTCAATACTATTGTAAATCCTCCTGCACCAGGCCCAATGGCTGATAAGGTTCAATTGGCGCTCTATACCAAGCGCATGGGAGCTCGTCAGCATTTTTATAATCTGGGAATGGTGGGTGAAGCAACCGAAAAACCTAAGGAAGCTCCTAAAAAAGTAGTTAAACCTACTGCAGTTCAGCACAGCGCTGCTGAGGGAGGATGTTAATCAACTCTAAAATGATGAATGATGAACAAGAAACTTATATTTGGAATAATTGCTTTGGTTGCCTTTGTTGTGGTGATGCTGCTTGTTTTTAGCAGGGAAAAAGATGTTTATGAAAAACCTGTTCAGGATATATTTGCTGAAGGAATGGCCGATAGCCTGCAGCTAAAGCCTGCTGAACTGGGTAATCTACTTGCCACTGGCAACTTTTTGCTGGTAGATATCCGTAAACCTGAGTATTTTATCAACGAAAGTATCGAGGGTGCCGTAAATATTCCCGCCGGAGAATTGCTTACCGAAGAAAACCAAGGGAGACTGGAAGAGGCAGTTGAATCCGGAAAAAGGATAGTTTTGATGGGAGCTAATACTCACGAAACTCTGCTGCCTTGGCTTTTGGTCCGGCAGACTGGAGTGGAAAATGTTTATTTATTGCTGGGTGGATTTGAAGGTTGGAAAAATTTCCACACTAATCCAAGCTTTACCCCGTCTTCCCTTGAAATCAGTGCTTCAGATTATTCTGCAGAGATTGAGAAGCTGAAAGCCGGCGCCGGTGTTCAGACACAAGAAGAAAAACCTAAAGAGAAACCTAAGATCACACCTAAACCTGTGGTACATCATGGTGCTGCGGAAGGAGGCTGCTAAAAAACTTTTATTCTGAATTATATTTAGTTGGGTTGTCGCTGTTAATGTGGCGGCAGCCCAATTTTTATTAGGCTAATTTCTTATGAAGAATGCAATCAGGGAGGGAGCTGTTTTTATATATTTTTGCCTGATAGCTTTAAGGCTTGATTTGATTCTAATTTGTGAAATTGATTTGAACCGTTAATTTTGATTTAATTATTGAAAGACCGATGATGAAGTATATTTTGTGTGTTTTAATAGCCTTTTATACGGTTAATTTGTCAGCTCAGGTTCCTATGCCTGAAAAACTCGTGGGTACCTGGAAAAGTAATCTTGGGCCTTTTTACGAGCAATGGCAAAAGCTAAACGATTCTCATTTTAAAGGGGTATCCTGGTATTTCAGCCATGGTTTCCCAATAATGATGGAGTACCTCGACATAACAGCCGAGAACGGGCAGTTGACCCTATGCGCCACGGTACCAGGACAAAACGAGGGAAGAAAAGTTTGTTTCGCCGGGCGTGACACGCTTTCTGGTTTTATTTTTGAAAATCTTCAGCATGACTTTCCTAAAAAAATCGCCTATCAGTTTACTGCTGAAAATGAGATAAGAGTACGCCTGGCAGGTGATCCTGCGAGAGATTTTTCGTTTACAATGGAAAAATTGCTTTGGGCAGATACACCCGAGGCAAGTGCTTACGATGCAGAACTGGCCAGGCAACTTGGGGCCGATACCTATGGAATGCGGAAGTATATTTTTGTTTTGCTAAAATCGGGCTCTCGCCCACAGGCTGACACAACAGGGAAAGCCCTGGCTTTCAAAGGTCATTTGAAAAATATTCAATGCTTGGCCTCGGAAAAGAAACTTTTGGTTGCAGGCCCTTTTTTCAAGAATGAATCTGATTTTCGTGGCATTTTTATCTTTAATACTACTGATGTTAATGAAGCCCAGCAGTGGTTGGCTACTGATCCGGCTATTGAGGGAGGTTGGCTGGCTCCGCTGGTGGTTGAATGGTATGGTTCTGCTGCCTTGCCGCTTTATCTCGATTTCGTCGATAAGGTGACGCAGCAGAATTTTTGAGGTATTTTTATTGTACTAAGTTTATAAACATTACATGAGGCATGCTTACTGAGATTTTTTTGGTAGTAATTAGCCTTCTGGTTGTTTCTGTTTTGATTTTAGTGATCAGCCAAAGGAAAGGCAAACACGATGAGCAATTGAATGAAAGGCTAATTCGATTGGAAACAGAGATTTCCCGATTAGATTCTCTTTTGCGCGAGGAATGGTCGCGAAGTCGTGAAGAAACCCGTAATTCATTTCGAGAAAACAGGGAAGAATTAAATCAATCGTTTGGTTTGTTATCGGATAATTTATGGCGAAGATTGGATGAGCTTGTATCCCGGCATGATCAAATAAGGATTGAAACGTCAAATCATTTAAAAGAAATTCGCGATACAGTAGAGAAGAAGCTTACAGGCCTTCAGGAAGATAACAACCGTAAGCTTGAAGAAATGCGCCAAACTGTGGACGAAAAATTGCATGATGCCCTTGAAAAAAGGCTAAGCGAATCGTTTCGATTGGTTAGCGAGCGTCTGGAACAGGTTCACAAAGGCCTGGGTGAGATGCAAAGTATTGCCTCGGAGGTGGGCGATTTAAAGAAAGTTTTGTCGAATGTTAAAACCAAAGGGCTCATCGGCGAATATCAATTAGGGGCAATACTCGAAAATATTCTGGCTCCGGGGCAGTACCAGAAAAATGTGAAGACCCGGCAAGGAGCCAGCGAATTTGTAGAATATGCCATAGTTTTACCCGGCAAGGATGAAGGGGGCAAGCCGGTATTGCTGCCAATTGACTCAAAGTTCCCAACAGAAGCCTATCAACGACTGCTCGATGCCTATGAAAAGGCTGATCCGAATGAAATCAAAAGATATAGTGTCGAACTTCAAAGAGCCATCAAATCGGCCGCCAAAGATATCCATGATAAATACCTCGATCCACCCTACACTACCGACTTTGGGATCATGTTTTTGCCCTTTGAGGGCTTGTATGCCGAAGTAGTGCGCGATACCAATCTGGTGGAAGAACTAAGCCGTGAATACAAGGTAATCGTCTCAGGCCCTACAACCCTTGCCGCTTTGTTTAACAGTCTGCAAATGGGGTTCCGTACCCTGACTATTGAAAAGCGAAGCAGTGAAGTGTGGAGGGTACTGCAGGCTGTGAAGACCGAGTTTGGTAAGTTCGAAGAAACCTTACGTAAAGCCAAAGAAAGAATTGATAAAGCCGGTCAGGAAATAGATCAATTGGTTGGTACCCGGACCCGCAGAATCAGAAATCGTTTGAATAATCTTAATGAGTTGCCCGAGGCTGAAGCAAATCGGTTATTAAATGGCGGGGAAATTGACACAGTTGAGGATGGCTCTGATTCTTAGATGATTATATGTTTTATATTTAACAGAAGCCCTGCTTTAATGTTCGATTTACCAGTACAGCCACAATCTGAAAATATATAACCAAACAAGTCTCCCATAAGTATATCTAAGCCCTACGATTTTCTTCGGAAAATGCTAAAACACAAGTTCTTGATACAGGTAACCAGTAAAAAATAAATCCATCAACCCTTAAATTTTCCCATTAACCCCAAGCCTACAACCCTGAACTTGGAACCCGGAACTTGGAACTTTGAACCCTGAACTTGGAACTTGGAACCCGGAACTTGGAACCTGGAACCCGGAACTTGGAACCCGGAACATTTCATAATGTATTTCGCGATCCGGGAGGGATTCGAACCCCCGACCCGCAGCTTAGAAGGCTGCTGCTCTATCCAGCTGAGCTACCGGACCTGTTTTCGGGGTGCAAAATTAAGCATTCTCAATTAATTTCCTAAAAAATCATCGGCAGATGCCCTTTGCTTTATCTTTGCATTCTCATTTTTTAGCTAATTATCTTATTCTTATGAAGTCTTTACGAATTTTTATCTGGATTGCTTTTGTTATTAGCTCTTTAACGGTAAGCGGTCAGGTAGTGACTACTGACCCCTTTTATCCTGTTGAAAACCAATCTGTAATCATTTATTTCGATGCCACTAAAGGCAATCAGGGCTTGATGAATTACACCGGAGATGTCTATGCCCATACAGGAGTTATCACCGATAAGAGCTCATCTCCCTCCGACTGGAAATATGTGAAAACCAATTGGGGGCAGAATACGCCTGAAACAAAGTTGGAACGAATTTCTGCTAATTATTACAAACTGACCCTATCGCCTTCGATTCGTGAATATTATGGGGTTCCTGCCTCGGAGCAAATTCTCAAGATGGCGTTTGTGTTTCGCAGTGGTAGCATGGTGAATGGAGCCTGGAAAGAGGGGAAAGACGTCGGGAATGCCGATATTTTCGTTGATGTTTATCCTTCCGGGCTTGCAGTAAATATAGTTTCACCCGAAGGAGATAACCTTATTGAAGTAGAAGGAGATACAATGTATGTTCATGCAATTAGCCCCCAAGCCGACTCTATGTGGTTGTATGTCAATGGAGTATTATCAAAATCGCAGGCAGGGCACATATTTTATGATACGGTTGTGGCCTCTCCGATGAATGGTTACTGGCAAAATCATTATTTAGTGTTCAGAGCTAAAAACAGTAATGAGGAAATTTTTGATACTCTAACTTATCGGGTTATACCCGTACCCGACGTGGCTGAACTTCCTGCCGGACTACGCGATGGCATTAATTATACGAGTAATACCAGTGTTGTCTTAAGTTTGCAAGCTCCGGGGAAGAAGAACGTTTTTGTTATAGGTGACTTTAACGACTGGACAGTATCTGAGGATTATTACATGAAGCGAACACCGGATGGCGAGCGCTTCTGGCTCGAAATCGATAATCTTATCCCCGGTAAGGAATATATTTTTCAATACCTGGTAGATGGGAAAATCCGCATTTTTGATCCATACGTGGATAAGGTGAGTGATCCCTGGAATGATAAGTATATTTCATCAGCCACGTATCTGGGATTGATCAGTTACCCGACGGGGAAAACGACAGGGGTAGCAGGCGTGTTACAAACAGCTCAGACTCCTTACAACTGGGAGGTATCCCAGTTTACGCCCCCGTCCACAGAGAAACTTGTGATTTATGAACTACTGATTCGAGATTTTACCGCCAAACATACGTATCAGTCGTTGATGGATACATTGGATTATCTCAAGCGGCTGGGCATAAATGCCATTGAATTGATGCCTGTAATGGAATTTGAAGGAAACTCGAGTTGGGGATACAACCCCATGACTTATTTTGCACCGGATAAATATTACGGCCCAAAAAACGACCTGAAAAAGTTTATCGACGAATGTCATAAAAGAGGAATTGCTGTTATACTCGATGCAGTGTTGAATCATGCGTATGGGCTTAACCCTCTTGTTAAGTTGTACTGGGATGATACAAAACAAATTCCGGCAGCTAACAATCCATGGTTTAATCAGAGTTCTCCTAATCCTGTTTATTCGTGGGGATATGATTTTAATCATGAAAGTCCCTATACCAAGCAATTTGTTGACAGATTTACACGCTACTGGCTTACGGAATATAAGGCTGATGGGTTCCGGTTCGATTTCACCAAGGGATTCACCAATAAACCCGGAGATGGCTGGGGCTACGACGCCAGCCGGATAGCCATTTTAAAACGCATGGCCGACAGCATTTGGGCTGTGAAACCCGAAGCCATTGTCATACTTGAGCATTTTACCGATAACAGTGAAGAAAAAGAGCTGGCTAACTATGGAATGCTGATTTGGGGCAATATGAACGGAGCATACTGTGATGCCAGCATGGGCTATCACAGCAACAGTGATCTTTCGTGGATTGATTATAAACGCAGGGGGTGGCAAAATCCTCATGTGGTGGGTTACATGGAAAGCCACGACGAAGAGAGATTAATGTATAAAAATCTCACTTGGGGAGTTTCCACCAATCCGGAACATGATGTGAAAGATCTCACCACGGCACTCCAGCGTGCGGCTTTGGCTGCCACGTTTTTTATCCCCTTTCCGGGACCGAAGATGATTTGGCAATTTGGTGAACTGGGTTATGATTATACTATTGATTACAACGGAAGGGTGGGTGAGAAGCCTATTCGGTGGGATTATTACTCAGATTGGCGCAGGCGTTATCTCTACGAAGTTTATTCTGCTCTTAACTATTTAAAGAATAATTATAGCGTTTTTAGTACTACCGACTATACTTATAGGTTAAATGGATATGACAGACGTATTGTCTTGAAAAGTCAGGAAATGGATGTGGTGATTGCCGGTAATTTCGATGTAAATGCGCATAAAGTTACGCCTGGATTTACCCAAACGGGTTGGTGGTATGAATTCTTTACCGGAGATTCAATTGAGATTACTACTACTTCTCAGTCTCTTGATTTTGCCCCCGGGCAATATGCAATATATTCCACTGTTAAAATCCCTCGACCTTTGACATTGAATACCGGGAATGAAGAAATTCCAATGTGGATGGAAGAAGCTCTCGTGTGGCCAAACCCAGCAAATGAAAGATTTACCCTTGCGCTGAGTCTTAAACGTGCTACAAATCTCAGTGTTGCACTTACTCAACTCGACGGCAAATTGTTGGGTAATATTGAATTAGGCACAATTCCCTCGGGTATGCAAATGCTGGAATTCAATTTATCCGATTTTTCAGGTCGCAAACCTGTTCCAGGGATGTATCTTTTGACGCTTAGTTCCCCTGCAGGTATTCACACTTTGAAACTTATGGTCAAGTAATTATTCCAGAGAAGAAAACCATTCTTCCCAAGGTACGTTAGTAATCTGTCGCAACATGGCAGCATCGTCGAGAAGACCTGCTGCCATGTTGTTTTTTCTGATTTTAATATGTTCAATTTTTTCTTCAATGCTTTGCCGGGTGATAAAGCGATAAACAAAGACCGGATTTTGCTGCCCCATGCGATAAGCGCGGTCGATGGCCTGGCGCTCGGCACTGAGATTCCACCAGGGGTCGGTCAGCAAAACATAGTCTGCTTCGGTAAGGTTAAGACCCACGCCTCCAGCCTTTAAACTTATCAGAAATACTTGTATTTCAGGTTGCTTGCGAAATTCGTTTATCACCTGGGGGCGATTAGGTGTCTCCCCTGTAAGGATCCGGTAACCAATTCCATGTGTCTTGCACCAGTGAGCTAAAATCTTCAGGTATTTTACAAATGAAGAAAAAACCAGTATTTTGTGATCTTCAGCAGCCAACGTTTCGAGTGTGGATGTAACGGCAACAGTTTTTCCACTGCCGATGAGGTCAGTCTCGGATATTATTTGGGGGTCAATGGCAATTAGACGCAGGCGCATCAAAGCTTTTAAAACGTGCATCCGGTGTTGAGGGCTTATAACCTCAACCTCAAGCAATTGATTGCGCTGTTTCGATTTCTCCTGTTCATATAATCTTTCCTGGCCTGAGGTCATATCACATAAAATATTTACCTCGTTAAGGGGTGGCAGTTCTTGAAGTACTTCTTTTTTATTGCGCCGAAGAATATATGGAGCAGTAAGTTTTTTCAATGTTGCCATTGAGGCACTTTCCGGACTGATTTTTCCATAGTATTTGATGAATGGATTGTGAGAGCCCAGCAGGTTGGGATTCAGAAAATGCATCTGCGACCAAAGTTCTTCTACCCGGTTTTCAATTGGGGTTCCGCTTAGACAGAATCGATGCATTGCATCGAGCCGACACGCTGCAATGGCGTTTTGCGACTCGGGATTTTTTATATTCTGGCTCTCGTCAAGAATAATACATCCCCAATGCTGTTTCTCCAGTTCTTCGATGTCGTTCCGCAAAATACCATAGGTGGTCAGCACTACCGGAAAATTGCAAAGGGTATGAATATTGCGCTCGGGTCCAAGGAAAGAATGAAAATTTATTTCAGGAGCAAAACGGCGAAGTTCTGCCTCCCAATTGTGTACCACTGAGGCTGGAGTTACAACCAGCGAAGGTGGATAGTAATTTGATTTATCATTCTTTTTTTCAAATAAATCATCAAAAAGGCTGAGTTGCTGACCATTTGGGTGGTTTTGGGAAGGGGGTATATGAGTGTAATTTTTGTAAATCGTTTTTAGTAAGGCAATTACCTGAAGGGTTTTTCCCAGTCCCATATCATCGGCCAATAAGGCACCGGTACCTGCTTTCCAATGGGATAACAACCAAAGATATCCCTCTAACTGATAATTGCGCAACTGAGCCCCAGCAAAGGAGGGGATGTCGTCTGGAAGAGATAAACCATCTGAGCCGGGGAAGGAAAGGGAGCATAATTCCGTATCACTAAGGAGTATGCTCTGGGTCTTATGTAGTTTCAGGGAATGCCCTTTGATGCGTGCATGTCGCAAAACAGCATCGTATTTCGAAAACCAGGCTTCAGGAATGTGAAATATAGAGCCATTCGGCAATTCATACTCGGGATGGCCTTCCAGGATGTTATCTTTAAGGTTTGCAAAAGGAAATCGAAATTCTCCAACCTCTACCATTATGTCTAAATCGAACCAGTCAGTTTCTGTTGTTATTTTGTAGTGAAGAATTGGTTTGTCCAAGAGGTATTGGCGCTCGAAGCGCGTAGATACTATGAATCCCTGATTTTCGAGTAGTTCTTTGTTGTGCGATAAAAAGTTCAGAATTGCTGCCAGGGTATTATTTTCTTTTTTACCTGCAAGTTGAAGCCAGGCACCCTGAATCTGAAGACCAAGCTGGGAAAGAAGATCTTTACAGAATTTTTCTTGGTTTTCGTCGCGGTGAATGCGGGTGATCACCAGTTCATCTCCTTCCAGGTTAAGGGAGGTTATAATTTTGCGTGTATCGTCGGCTTGAACATGAAATTCACCGTAGATGAATTCAAGACTGAAGCCATACGTTCCATTCCAGGCCTGTGTTGCGGTTAATTCACCCAGGGGAATTAATTTAATACCCAGTGTTTTAAATCCATCTCCTTCGACAACTGCTTCAGCAGCCGCTTTGCGTAAAAACCTTTGGTAATAGATTTCCTGAGCCCTTACAGGTAGGTGAAGATGTTCTTTTTCGAAGAAAGGTTGTAAGATTTTTCCCTGGTGGGGATGGGAGAGGATATAGACACTTTTTCCTTTAAGAAGCATTACAGGGTCTTTCCACCGCAGGGCTATAAACCCTGCCTTGGTGAGGGGGAAAGGACTATTGTTTTCTACGGCTTTGAGTCGGTAGATAATTTCATTTTGGCTCCTGAGAAGCACTATTTTTAGGTCGAGCGATGTTTGGATGAGTTCAACCCGTTGAGAAGGCTTTAATTTTCCGGGCGAAGGAGCAGCAAAAACGGGAATATTGGCTTTAAAGGCCTCAAGCAGAATTTTCGACTGGATTTTCATAAAAGCCGGCAGAATCTTATCCCGAAGGTCATCCTTTTTACAACGTGCTAAAAATTGCTCGAAGCCGGCTTCAGAATATCCGAAGTTGTTTTTGAGTTTTTCAGGGGTAAGCTGATTAAGCAGGCCTGTAAGTAAATCGGAGGGTGTTGGGGTATAAGCAAAAGGGGATTTTAATTCCATCCCCCCTGGTTTTTCTTCATACCATCCGGCTTTTACCAGGTATCCCGTAACCGAATGGGGTACGATGGCAATTGCAAGCAGTGTCGACATTGAATACAGGGTTTATTTGTCGGGTGGGAAGTTGATTTGGTAATTATTCAGCCATAGGGTAGTGACGAAATTTTCCGGTCCTGAGGGGACGGGTTTTTCATCGCGTCTGATAAGCCCAACGTTTTCAGTCCAAAATTCTCTACGATAAATAGCTTGAGATTTTCCTAATAGCCATGCAGCTTCCTGGTCATACCATATACAAATAATTACGCGGCTAAATTTTTGATTGTTAAGGGTTATGGTTGTGTCAATGGTTACAGTTTCTCCGATTGTGGTATGGCCTTGCCAGGGTACACTTCTGTAAAAAGGTCCTGCTGCTGTAGAAAAAAGCGCTCTAAAAGGGAATTCGCGGTAGGAGGCATTTTTCTCTTTGGATATTTCGTTGTATTTGAGCAGGGCAAAGGTGTCGGGTAAGTTGAAAATGTTTTTCACCCTCATTTTTATCGCAACCACAGTATCGTAATCAGGCACTGCATCGTAAGCAGCCTTGTTGTAAATATAGGGTTGATAACTTATGGCACGCAGCGTGTCGCCGGTATTGTAAACCCAAAAACTCCCCGGCCATGCAGGGAAAAAGGGATGAGGAAAAGCAGTATCATACCCTGGATTTTGATTTTCTGAATTTTCCTCCTTTCCGCATTGCATGAAAGCGAGAAGTATTATTCCAGAAAACAAGGCTATAAGTGTTTTTTTCATGACCTTCGCTTGTGCCTCCAAATTTATAACTTTGACCAATTTTCTGCGCGACTATACTTATGAGATTAATTTTAAATATCAGATACCTGGGGGGTATCGATGAAAGTAGTAGGCGATGGGCTGCGGGAGTTGATATGCAGCGTTTTGAAGTTTTGGAAAATGCCTGGTTGTTTATAGAGGAAGGTTTAATTGCTGATTATGGCAGTATGCACGGGAATTCATGGCAGAATTATGTCAATCGGCCGGGCGTCAGGATAATGGATGCGGAAGGAGGCTCTGTATTTCCTGCTTTTTGCGATTCACATACCCACCTGGTGTATGCAGGAAGCCGCGAAAAGGAATATGTAGATAAGATTCATGGACTGAGCTACGAAGAGATTTTCCGCCGGGGTGGAGGCATTTTGAATTCTGCACGGCGCCTGCATGAGTCCACTGAAGATCAACTCTTCGAGGAAGCTTTGCCACGTCTTGAAGAAATTAGAACATACGGGACTGGCGCAGTTGAAATCAAAAGCGGTTATGGGCTTACTACAGACGATGAATTAAAAATGCTCAGGGTTATCCGGAGATTGAAAGAAGTTAGTCCTCTGACCGTAAGGGCTACTTTTCTTGGTGCCCATGCCGTTCCTCTGGAATATAAAGGAAGACAAGGCGAATATGTCGATTTGGTGATAAACGAGATGATCCCTCGGGTAGCCGAAGAAGGTTTGGCGGATTTTATTGATGTTTTTTGTGACCAGGGATTTTTTACGCCTGATGAAACCGCCCGCATTCTGGAGGCCGGTGCGAAATACGGATTGCGTCCCAAGCTTCATGCCAATGAACTAGGATATTCCGGCGGTATTCAGGTTGGTGTGAAGTACAATGCCTTGTCAGTTGATCATCTCGAATACACCGGAGATGATGAGATTCGCACCCTTAAGGGAAGCGAAACAATGCCTACAATTCTCCCCGGAGCAGCCTTTTTTCTAAACATGATACATGCTCCTGCCCGCAAAATGATTGAAGCCGGTTTACCGGTGGCCTTTGCCAGCGATTTTAATCCGGGAAGTTCGCCCTCAGGAAATATGCAACTTGTATTGTCGATGGCATGCATACAATATCGCTTGGTGCCCGAAGAGGCTTTCAATGCAGTAACACTTAATACAGCCTATGCCATGGGGCTTGAGGATTACCTGGGCACCATCACCCGAGGGAAACAGGCTAACATAATCCTAACTCATCCCATCCCTTCCGTCGAGTTTATGCCTTATGCCTACGGCAGCAATAAGGTGAGGATGACCCTGCTGGCTGGTAATTAATTACTGTGCAGTCATCCCGTTGTTAGATGAAAAATTTCAAGTTAAAAAGAAGTAAAGAAACTGAAAATAAACACAATATGCAAAAAATTTGGTTTTCTCTTTTAATAATATGTATTTGGGTGATGGCGGGTTCATGCACCAAAGACACAAACGAACCTACAAATCCTGAGCCTCAGCCTCCTGGATTTTTTATTCGCGGAGCTGATTTGAGCTTATTGCCTGAAATCGAAGCAGCTGGTATAGAATTGAAAGACCAGAATGGGAATCCGGGTAGTATGCTGGATATTTTGAAGCAAGCCGGACTTAATACCGTGAGAATTCGATTGTGGCATTCGCCGCAGTCGCCCACTTCCGGGCTTTCTCAGGTAGCTAAAATGGCAGCGCAAGTCAAAGCAAAAGGATTAAAGGTCTGGTTATGCATTCATTATTCCGATACCTGGGCAGATCCTGGCCAGCAAAAAATGCCTGCAGCCTGGAACGGGTTAAGCGGTCAGGTTTTGCAAGATAGTATACGAAATTACACACTAAGGGTAGTAGGGCTCATCCAGCCCGATTACGTGCAGGCCGGCAACGAGGTAAATGACGGGATGTTATGGCCGGCAGGGCGTATTAGCACAGGTGGCGATTTTTATAACCTGCTGGCTACGGCTCATAAAGCTATTCGTGAAGCTGCTCCGGAAGCTCGTATTTTGGTGCACTATGCCGGAGTCAGTGGTTCGGTGCAATTTTTTAGCCAACTTCAATCCCGAAAGATAGATTACGACATTGCCGGCTTGTCGTATTATCCTTATTATCACGGTAAAGACCTTTCGTATGCGGCTTCGGTACTGAAAGCTATTGGAAACAGTACGGGCAAGGCGGTTGTTATAGCTGAGGTTGCCTACCCCTTTACTCTGGGTTGGGCTGATAACACCCACAATCTCATTGGTGAAGAGGGGCAGCTGGTAGAAGGTTATCCGGCCACTTACGAGGGTCAGAAAAATTTTATGATGAAAATCAGGGAAATGAGTTCTGCTTTTACCTTAGGAGCGGGGTTCTGTTATTGGGGCGGTGAATGGATTGCATATAAAGGAAATCAGTCCACCGATGGCTCTGGCTGGGAGAATCAGGCCTTATTTGATTTTGATTTTAAGGCATTGCCCGTGCAAACGGTTTTTGCCCCTTGAATTATTTCAAAAAATCGGAAAAGTTTGTAGCTATACTGATATAATTGGGAGCTCCTGCCAGATGGTCGTTGCTGCGGGCATAATTGAATTGAAATTTGCTGATACGTAGTCCAATCCCCCACGAAAAACCAACTGTACTCATACTCGATTCGACCTTGAGTTGCTGTCGGCGCTGATAATTGTATCCCAGGCGGAGGCTTAATGCTCTTACAGGTTGAAATTCTGCACCCAATACCACATGACGCATCACTTTATCAGGAATGCCTTTCAGACCACTAACCTTTTTCTGTTCACCGGTTAAAGGGTCAGTTTTAATAAGCAGGGGGTCCTCGTAGGTGAGGTCCCATTTTTGAAGGCTGGTTAGGAGAACAGAAAAGCGAAGGGGAACATGTTCAAGGCGTTTACTGAAGGCAAGAGTGAGATCAAAAGGCAGGGGCTCACGTTCGCCCGGGCGGTAACGGCTAAGTTGAAGACCGATGTTTCTTGCAATGAGCGAGAGGCTGATACGCTCTTCAGGAAGTATCCATGAACCGGCTACATCAACAGCCAGACCAGAAGCAGAGTAGGTTTCAAAAGAACTAAAAATCCCTTTTATGTTTGCTCCGATGCTAAAATTTGTATCGAGTTGGCGGCCCCATCCCAGATTCAGTGCTACTTCGCTTGCGGTGAAGTTGCCTTGCTGTTGACCAGTAGGATCGGCTTGCGTAAAAGTCCCGTAATTGATGTATTGAACAGTACCCGCGAAGGTACCGGTGTGGCTAAAAGAGCGGGCATATGTGGCATATCCGTAACTAATGTCGGAATAGTAGTCCACGAAACTGAGCGAGATGTTGTTGTGTAAATCCGGATTGATGAGGGAGGGGTTAGTATAGACTAATGAAACATCGTTGTCGCTGATGCTCAAAAGGTTACTCCCTAGTGCTGAGGCGCGTGCTGAAGCCGGAAGATTTAAAAACTCAAAAGTGCTTCTACCGCCGGTTTGTGCAATAGAAGTGTTTAATATATTGACAATCAATATTAAAGTGATGTAAGCGGGCTTTATCCTCACGATATTTTCGGTTTTCATATAGGGTGGTAAAATTACAAAAGCAACCCGTATTAGCGGGCATTTTCAAAAAACCAAAACGCAGGAAGCAGGGGATTATTTTAATGGGATGATATCTAATCTGGAGTAATTTTGCAACCTTAAATTTTCTCATGCGAAAAAAGAATTTACCCTTAATTGAAGCTCTTGAAATTGTTGATGCCGGGGCAGAAGGAATGGCTGTTGGACGTTTCAACGATATGGTTGTATTTGTGCCATGGGCAGCCCCGGGCGACGTAGTTAAGGTTCAGGTGACGCGTAAACGTAAAAAATATATGGAAGCCCGCCTGCTCGAGGTAATACAACCTTCACCCCAACGCACCCGGCCCTGGTGCTCGCATTTTGGAATTTGTGGAGGATGCCGCTGGCAACACCTCGATTATCAATGGCAATTGTATTACAAGGCCAAGTGGGTTAAGGATGCACTCATTCGATTGGGGAAATTTGAAATGCCCGAACCAGAGCCTATTCTCGCTTCTCCTGATATTCAATATTATAGAAACAAATTGGAATATACCTTTAGCGATCGTCGGTATTTGCATGGCCATGAAAAGGCTGACGATATAAATATCAAACAGGATGGCTTAGGATTCCATCTCCCGGGCCGTTTCGACCGTATTTTAGATATCGACTACTGCTATCACCAACCCGAACCCTCTAATGCTATAAGGCTGGCACTTAAAGATTTTGCCTTAAAGAATGGCATTCCTTTTCAAAATCTCAAATCGCACAATGGACTATTGCGAAATGTAATCATACGTAATAATCAGGAGGGTGAGTTTATGGTCATCGTTGTCTTTTCAGCTAAAGATAACGATAACATCAGCAAGGTAATGCAGTTTTTAAAGGATAGTTTTCCTCAGATTCACTCCCTCTATTACGTGGTGAATACAAAAGTTAATGATACCCTATACGACCTTGAACCTGTTCTATACAGCGGCCAACCATTTATTTATGAGACTCTGGAGAACCTTAGATTTCGCATAGGACCGTTATCCTTTTTTCAGACCAATACCCGACAGGCTTTACGTTTGTATCAGGTAGCCAGGGAATACGCAGGCCTAAGCGGGCAAGAGTTGGTTTACGACCTTTATACTGGAACAGGTACCATCGCATGCTTTGTAGCTCCTTATGCAAGGAAAGTAGTTGGTATAGAGTACGTTGAGGCTGCTGTGAGGGACGCTGAAATAAACGCACGGGAGAACAATCTGAGAAATGTGAGTTTTTTTAGTGGCGACATGGCCTCAGTGCTCAACGATTTTTTCATGGAACTTCATGGGAAGCCCGACGTTGTAATAACCGATCCTCCCCGGGCAGGAATGCATCCTGACGTTGTTGGTCAAATACTAAAAGCTTCTCCTCAACGGATTGTCTATGTGAGTTGTAATCCGGCTACCCAGGCCCGTGATGTTAGCTTACTCTCCGAGAACTACCGGGTTGAAAGGGTTCAGCCTGTGGATATGTTTCCTCATACCTCCCATGCAGAGAATGTGATGCTTTTGGTGCATCGCTAATTCATGCTTCAAAGCCTGGATACATTCGAATGATATCTGTAAGTCGCTGAATCTCAATGGCGGCATCAACAATAATACGGGCTTGCTCGTAGTAGGGTATGCGTTCAGCCAGATGATTTTCAATTTGTTGGCGAAGTTCCGCCTCGCCTGCATCTTTGATAAGGGGACGAGGTTTCTTAGATAGTTTCAGGCGATGAAATAAAGCTTCCGTACTTTGCTTCAGGTAAACTGTCAAACCGTATGTGTTCATCAATTGCATGTTGTCGAAAAAACAGGCCGTTCCTCCTCCTGTTGATATCACATGTTGTTGGAGCTGAAAAGTAGAATGCAATAGTTCACGCTCAAGTGGACGAAAAGCTGATTCACCGTATTTTTGGAAAAATTTTTGAATACTGATTCGATATTTGTTCTCGAACATCTCGTCGAGGTCTAAAAAATTATAACCCAGTGCTTCGGCAAGACGGGGGCCTGTGTATGTCTTACCGCTTGCCATGTATCCGACCAGGTATATCCGCATGCTTTTTTTCTTTTAGGCAAAAATAATCATACCAACAGAATCCTCCCAGCAATTAGCTTAAAATAGTAACTTTGCACCAACATTTAACCTTTGTGGATATGAAAAGATGGTTATGTATATTGTGGGTATCGTTGGCTATTGGTACCATGGGTTGTGGAGACAAGGGGAATAATACCAATGCCGGCGAATTGGTAAAAAACCCGGTCTCATTGGCAGGAAATGCTGATGCAGGCCAAATGCCGGTTATCCAGTTCGATAAAACTATTCACGATTTTGGACGTGTACTGGCAGGAGAAAAAATTAGTTACAGTTTCAAATTTCGCAACACAGGTAAAAGCGACCTGTTAATTACCAAGGTAAGTGCAAGTTGTGGTTGTACTGTGCCTGAATGGCCAAAAACACCGATTGCTCCCGGAGAAGAAGGTTATATTACCGTTACTTTCAATACCTCAGGGCGCAAAGGTTTACAACACAAGTCCGTAACAGTGTTGGCTAATACCAATCCCAATACTACTATACTGAATATCCAGGCCGAAATTTATCAACCCGAAAATTAATTTTCAAACACCCAATAAATTATGTTTATGACTTTGTTTAATGTTTTTCTTTTTGGACCTCAGCCCGGTCAGCAGGGCAATCCGTTTACCTCTCTTTTGCCTTTACTACTCATTATCCTTGTGTTTTATTTCTTCTTTATTCGTCCTCAAATGAAAAAGGCTAAGGATGAGCGTAAATATCGTGAAAGCCTCAAAAAAGGTGACAAAATCATCACTATTGGTGGAATTCATGGAAAAATCGTGGAAGTGGGAGAAACTACTTTTATTATTGAAGTAGAAGACGGCACCAAGCTTAAAATTGAAAAGACAGCTGTTGCGTTAGGCAGTACTCCGCAAAACCTGGGTGGCAATAAATAAGCAGTTGCTTTTCGTTTTATAGCCGGGAAATCCCCATTTTCCAAAACAACCTTGCATTAATTATTTTTAATTTCTTTGCGAGATAATCATTCATTTGTTTTTGTAGGGGATTTTCCGGTTTTTGCTTTTAAAATTTATGAAATACTTGAGGCTTAAACCTTTATTGCATTTTTTAGTCTATCCCGGGAAATTTTTTATTCGCCGTGATT
>DDBO01000197.1 GCA_002332755.1 Bacteroidales bacterium UBA2030
GAGCATCACTCCAATCTGGTGCCTTGGCAACAAGCTTGTATACAAACCGGAGCGATCCTTAAGGTTATTCCATTAGATGCCGAAGGAAATCTGCGTCTTGAAGAGTTGGATGCCTTGCTTAGCCCCCGCACTCGACTGGTAGCAGTAACTCAGGTATCAAATGCATTGGGCATAGTAGTTCCCCTAAAGTTAATTGTCGATAAAGCACACAGCTTGGGAATACCTGTATTCGTGGATGGCGCTCAGGGAATTCAACACATGCATGTGGATGTGCAAGCATCCGGCTTCGATTTTTATGCCTTTTCAGGTCATAAAATTTACGGGCCTATGGGTATTGGTGTGCTCTATGGAAAGAGACAATGGCTTGAAAAGCTACTTCCCTACCAGTTTGGTGGAGAGATGATTCAAAAGGTGAGCTTTACAGAGACGACCTTTAATGAGCTGCCCTTTCGTTTTGAGGCCGGTACTCCTAACGTTGAAGGAGCTTTGGGATTGGCTGCAGCACTGGAATATCTCAGTCAACTGGGGCTCGATAATATTTTTGCCTATGAAGATGAACTTTATAAGTATGCTATACAACGTCTATCCGCTGTGTCTGGTTTCAAACAGATCGGTAATGCTTCCAGACAATGCAGCGTAATTTCCTTTCTCCTCGATGGCATTCATCCCTATGATACAGGAACCATCCTCGACCAGTTTGGTATAGCTGTTCGCACCGGCCATCATTGTGCCCAACCCTTGATGGATCACCTGAATATTCCCGGTACTGTACGTGCTTCACTGGCCTTTTATAATACCCGTGAAGAGATTGATTATTTGGCGGAAAAACTGGAAACTATTAATTCTCTATTTTTGTAAAAAACACCGTATGGCAGGGATAAAAGATAAAGCCGATCAGATTGTCAAAGAGTTCAGTCAATTTGACGACTGGATGGATAAATATCAATTGCTGATTGAAAAAGGGAAAGAACTTCCAGAAATAGAGGATTCCGAAAAGAAAGAAAAGTATTTAATCGAAGGATGTCAATCGAAGGTGTGGCTTATTCCGGAATTTAAAGACGGGAAAATTTTTTTCCGGGGTGCGTCTGATGCACTCATTACTAAAGGATTGACAAGTATGGTTATCAGCGTTTATTCCGGGCATACTCCGGATGAAATCATTTCTTTTGAACCCAGTTTTATAGAAGAAGCCGGTTTAAGCCAGCATCTGTCTCCAAACCGTGCTAACGGTTTGAATGCTATGCTTAAACAAATCAAGCTTTATGCAATGGCATACAAAATACAAACAACTCCCAAAAACGAATAGCTATGGCCGATTTTGCCGACAAGACACGAATGATGGAGGACATTATCAAAGAATTAAAGATATTATATGATCCCGAAATTCCTGTAAATATTTACGATTTAGGGCTTATTTACGATATTAAAATTAATGACGACAACAGCGTTCATATTCTCATGTCGCTCACAGCACCCAATTGCCCCGTAGCTGAGTCTTTGCCGCGTGATGTGAAGAATGCCGTGGAAATGGTAAAAGGGGTGAAAAGCTGTGAAGTTGAGGTTACTTTCGATCCTCCCTGGGATCAAAGCATGATTAGCGATGCTGCCCTTTTGGACCTTGGCTTGCTTTAAGCTATTAAGTTCCCTTAGGCTTTGATAACTTTGCAGCCTGGTTCAAAACAATCACCCCAATCAACCTTTGGCAAGAGCAAATGGCTTATACATACGGAAGTATTTTGAGCAAAGTGAATAGTCCTGAAGATTTAAGGCAGCTTCCTGAAGAAGAATTGCCCACCTTATGTCAGGACGTTAGAAAATATATCATAGAAGTTATGGCCAACAACCCCGGTCATCTGGCGGCTAGCCTGGGTGCCGTGGAGCTTGCAGTAGCCATACATTATGTTTATAACACCCCCGTCGATAAGTTGGTTTGGGATGTGGGTCATCAGGCCTATGCGCATAAGATTCTTACCGGGCGTCGCGATCGTTTTCCTACGAATCGCCGGTATGGTGGCATCAGTGGTTTTCCGAAAATGGATGAAAGCGAGTATGATGCTTTTGGAACCGGTCATTCTTCCACTTCGGTTTCTGCAATTCTGGGGATGGCTATTGCTGCACGGTTGCAGGGTGATCTCAAACGGCAACATATTGCTGTAATAGGTGATGGTGCCATGACTGCCGGAATGGCCTTCGAAGCCATGAACCATGCCGGAAGTACAGGGGCTAACATGCTGATTATCCTCAATGACAATGGTATTTCGATTGATAAAAGTGTTGGAGCCCTTCGGAAGTATTTGGCTGAATTTACGGCTTCTCGCACCTATAATCGATTAAGGGATAAGATTTGGACCTTGTTGGGCGGAGGAACACGCTACGGCGCCAATACAAGGGCCATAGTTAAGCAATTGGGGGCAGCCTTAAAGGGCTCTCTGCTTAAAAGTAGTAATCTGTTTGAGGCAATGGGTTTCCGATATTTTGGTCCTGTCGACGGGCACGATGTCGTAAAACTCTCTCATCTTCTGCGCGATCTGAAAGAAATACCCGGCCCCAAACTCTTGCATGTGGTTACCAAAAAAGGAAAGGGCCTTGAAAAAGCCGAACTCGATCCCACAACCTACCACTCTCCCGGAGCCTTCGACCCTGAAACCGGGGAATTGAAGGAAGAAGCCTGCTCCCAGAAATTGCCCCCCAAATACCAGAATGTTTTTGGCAAAACCATCATTGAGCTTGCCAAAATGAATCCGCAGGTAGTGGGAATTTCACCTGCTATGCCGACCGGTTGCTCTTTGAATATGATGATGAAGGTAATGCCCGAAAGAGCCTTCGATGTTGGTATCGCCGAACAACATGCGGTTACTTTTTCGGCCGGTCTGGCGGCAGAGGGAATGATACCTTTTTGCAATATTTATTCTTCCTTTATGCAGCGGGCCTATGATCAGGTGATTCACGATGTTGCCCTGCAAAAGTTACCCGTGGTTTTTTGCCTTGACAGGGGAGGATTGGTAGGCGAAGATGGTCCTACACACCACGGTGCATACGATCTTGCTTATTTCAGAGCAATTCCCGGCATCATTGTTTCTGCACCCATGAATGAACAGGAGTTGCGTAATCTTATGTATACTGCGCAATTACGCAATCATGGTGGGCCATTCTCCATACGCTATCCCCGCGGAAGAGGCGTTATGACCGAATGGAATACGCCTTTTGAAGAAATCCCTGTTGGGAAAGGCCGAAAATTGAGAGAAGGTACCGACCTGGCTATTCTTTCTATCGGTCATCCGGGAAATTTTGCTGCGGCAGCCATAGATTCTCTTGAATCTGAAGGGTATAGCATATCTCATTATGATATGCGTTTTTTGAAGCCGATCGACGACGAACTTTTGCATGAAGTTTTCCATTTACACAGGAAAATTATTACTGTTGAAGATGGTACACTCAAAGGAGGGTTAGGTAGTGCCGTGGCAGAATTTATGGCCTTTCATGGATATGACGCCAGGCTAAAAATGTTAGGAATTCCCGATGAATACATCCCTCATGGTACTCCGGAAGAATTGTATCGTGACTGTGGATTTGATGTAGAAGGAATCAAGAAAGCAGTGAGGGAATTATTAAGTGTTTGAATTTTTCAAATTAGCATAGATTCAATTTTTAAACAAGTAA
>DDBO01000231.1 GCA_002332755.1 Bacteroidales bacterium UBA2030
ACGGGTTTTACAACATAATCATCAGCTCCGGCAGTAAAACCGGCTACCTGAGAATAATCTTCGCCTCTGGCAGTGAGTAACATTATCAGCGTATCCTTAAGCAGAGGATGCTCACGAATTGTTTGGGTAATGGAAATCCCGTCTTCTCCGGGAAGCATTAAATCGAGAATGATAAGATCGGGCAGGAATTCTTTCGCAATTTGCATTCCGGTTTCTCCATCGAGGGCACTGCGAACAGAATACCCCTCTTTGCGAAGATTGTAGCTTAGAAAATCCGTAATGTCAGGCTCATCGTCGACGATTAAAATTTTGGGAACATATGCTTCCACGGTAACACTTTTTGAGACCCCAAAGCTACCGTGGTAATTTTTCTTCTTTTTTAAGCAATCGTTAAATAATCGCTAAGAATTATTAATCGTAAAAAGGCCAGATAACCCCAAAATTGAGTCCGGCATCGGGCATGGGGTAATGTAGGGCACCCCAATAATGAAAGCCTGTCCATGCAGCATGAAAATGACGGTACCGTAAAAACAGGCGGGCGCGGGCAATCTTGGCATTCAGAAAAATATCGGCTACAACAAAATTGCCGGTTTTCTTTTTGGTTTGCAGGTAAAACGATGAAATTGATGGCATAAAGGCCGGGGCATAATAGGATGAATGCCATGTGGCACTCATGCCTGGTTCTGCCCAAAGGGCATTATCGAAGATATAGCCGGAAAGGCTAAAAGTAGCTTTGGCCAGATATGTTGGAATGCTGATAATAGAAGCATTGGATGACTTTTGCCAAACTCCTTCTAGCTGCATAAAAAGGGGGCCCCATTCAATGGATTGAGCAGCTTTAAGCCGGAAAAGGGAGATTGCGCCATCGTGCTGAGCCGGATACGCATTCTCATTCAGATAAACATAATTATTAATCAAATAGTATTCAGGCTGAAGCATACTTTTGGGTCCTTTGAAATACCCACCGAGGTGCATAATCTCTTGATGACCCCATGCGGTATCCCACTGCTGATGATTGCCGGCATATCGGGTGTAAAAGTAATCGGGAGTGGATGTGTAAAAATTAACAAATCCTGCAAGCTCCCATTCTTTCTCATTCCTCACGATACTTTTGAAAAGCTTTCCTTCAATACCCGCATCCCCTCCATTGTATGTACCAAAGGTCAACCAACCTTTTCCCTCCAGACCAAAACCGGAGGGAAGCATCAAGCGCAATGAACCTGAAGGAATGAGCTGGTGAAAAGTAGCTAAGCGTAATGAATCGGCATTGTAGCCTACCAGCTGATACTCAGCTCCCAGTTTTAACTTCAGCGGGAAAGACGACTGATAAAGATAAAGCACATTGGTCCAGGCAATTTCATTGCGCAGGTTGAAAACACTCACCGAATCGAATGTGGTGGATGGATTTCGGAAAAAATTTTCATAAAAGGTATTTGGCGCGTTATCTATATAAGTGTATGACGTAGAAGTATATTCAAGTTTATGAATAAAACGACCAAAGGAGAAAAACCTTGCAGGCTTATCACCCTGCACATGCATAGTATCGGGTATGTAGCCGAGTGTATCTACCTTGTTTGAATCTCTCGTCTCATGATTTTTTACCGGCTCCCAAAACTGAGTAAGAGAATAGGTACGTTGGGTCTCATTGGCATTGGCACTACTGAGCCGCACAGGCACAACAGGACGCCGGCTATATTTATTTGTCTCAAAATCACTATCGTTTTGTATTCCTCCATTCAATTGATAATCGAAACCGTTGCGGATGATAGCCGCCATGATTCCGTAGTGTTTGTTTTTCGAAAAATAGCGAATGTTAATGGCGAGGTTATCAAGGTCAGTAAGTTGGCGGGAATATGGACCGGTAGAATGGATAAGGCGGTAGTTGAGTCCGAGGGTAAGGCCGCGATAGAGGTTTCGGCTATAAAGCGCATGGAGAACATTTTCCTTATCAGGCCCCATTACATATCGCACTTCAGAAAAGGGGGTTATAGATTGGAAATAGGGAATCTGCTCCGGGGTATACCGGTATGCAGCCATTGCATTTCTACCATAGCTAAAACCTGGCAGAGGGTTAAAATCAGGTACCAATGGATAAAGAGGAAGCCCGGTATTGCCCAGAGTGGCATAAAATCCTTGTAACTCTGGATAATATTGATGAATCAGACGGGTTGAAGTGTCAATACGCCTAAAAGCGATATTGTCGATACCTGAAATGGTATTGCGAAAAGAATAAATCTCAGCGGAGTCGTGGGGGCTAACCCAAATAACCTGGGCTGACAAAACCCGTGAGAGCCAGAGCAGGGGCAGTAACAGGATGGTCTTTTTCATTTCCCTTTATCTAAGGTTGTAGAGAGCGCTGTCGGAGGGCTTCATAAATAATGATAGCAGCCGAAACGGAAACATTGAGAGAGTCGGCAGTGCCATGCATGGGTATGATGATGTGGTCGGGGCAGGCATTGAGCCAGGTGTGGCTCAGTCCGTCGGCTTCGGTACCGACCACAATGGCTACGGGCGAACGAAAATCTGCCTGAGTATAAGGAATGGCCTTAGGAGAGAGTGCGGCAGCAAAAGGACGAATCCCATTCTCCTGAAGCCAGACAAGCACTTCAGAAGTTGTGGCCACACCCACTTGCACTGAAAAAAGGGTGCCAATACTTGCCCTTACTACATTGGGGTTATAAATATCCGTTTTAGGATCGCAAACGATGAGTGCATCCACCCCGGC
>DDBO01000095.1 GCA_002332755.1 Bacteroidales bacterium UBA2030
AATAGTGAAAATCCAACAACAGCCCGGGTTTTCTCATCATCGTACCACCAGGGTTGGCTTTTAGGGGTATTTTTCTTTTTTGAAGAGCCACTACCGTTCCCTTCTTCCTGTCTTGTTTCTTCCTTGTTTTTAGCTACTTTGCCTGCCATGCAAATTTTTTACCTTAGTGTGCAAAAATAACAATAGTTCAGGTAAGGTATTTATTGAAACGCTTTATATTTGTAGAATTCGAGGTGAATCAATTTTGTGGTTATGAAGTCAATATTGCGGGTGATAATAGTGTGGTTGTTTTTCATAATTCCTGAATTTGTAAATGCTCAAACGGACAGCACTGATATACAATTTTCCATGCAGGGTGGACTTGACCTGGTAAGCCGCTATGTATGGAGAGGAAGAGATTATGAAAATTCCCCTGCTGCCCAGCCATGGATTGAGGCTTCATACAAAGATTTTACTCTTGGGGCATGGGGTAGTTACAAATTAACGGGGGCTGGGATTCAGGAAACTGACCTTTATTTGCAAAGATCTTTTGGGAGTTTTACCGTGAGTGTATGGGATTATTACAACTTTTTGGACACCCTGCCAGGTAACTTTTTCGATTTTAAAGAATCTACCACAGGGCATTTGTTTGAATTGCAGGCAGCGTGGTCTACAGGGTGGGACAATAATACTCTGGATTTGCTAATAGGTTGGTTTTTTGCTGGTTACGATAAAGATAGATCCTACTACATAGAGGCTCAATGGACAAAGGACTTATCGGAGAATAAATCTGCAGGAATGGTGCTGGGCTTCACTCCCAAAGCAGGATATTATGCTTCAAGAGCATCAATAGTAAATGCAGGCGTGTTTTACAATTACAAATGGAAAATCAACGAGGATACATTTTTGCCTGTAAATCTTTCTCTTGTTCTCAATCCAGAGGAAAAACATTTTTTCCTCGTCGCAATGCTAAGTTTTTGATGAAAGGAGAAATTGTATGAAAATATTTTCGCTTGACCGGATACGTAGTGTGAGAAGCAGGATATTGCTTTTCATTGGTTTACTGAGTTTTATTTTCATCATCGTCTTTAGTGTTGTGTTTATTCTTGCATTGAGGCAGCGCGACAGTCTTAAGGAGGATTATCGCAAGCAATTTGAGTCGAGCATTGATGTTGCCACGAAAACGAAATTTGCAGAACTTGACAAAGTAGTTTACGACTACACATACTGGGATGAACTTGTAAAGCATATTGCATTGAAAGATACCGCGTGGGCCAGAGAGAATATCCAAACTATACCTATATCCTTTCACCTAAACCGTGCTGAGATTAGAAGCCTTGATGGAAGCTTCATTTACAGCAGTGGAGATCCTAGATTGGATACTATAAGGCTTATTCCCGACGAGGTGTTACCCTTGCTTTACAGAGAGAGGTTTCTGAGTTGGTTTGTAGAAACTTCGTTAGGCCCTGTGAGAATATCCGCTGCTACTGTACATCCTTCTGCTGATATAAAACGGACTACTGACCCCAGAGGTTATTTTTTTCTTGTTCAAATTTGGGATAGCAGTTTTTTGAAAAATCTAGGAGAACTTGTTGCTGCCGATGTCACTTTTAGGCAAAAACCCGAATTTGACACAACAGGCATTCAATTTTCTACCATCCTAGCTTATAAACCCATCGCTGGATGGGACGGAAGGATAGCCGGTACCCTCGTATTTCAGAAGGATTTCCCTTTCATTACCTTATTTCGAATCTACAGCATATCGATGATTACGCTGCTTCTCGGATTTATCTTATTAGCCATAATATTAATTTATGTAGTATTCAACTCTTGGGTAGGTAAGCCTTTGCTTGCCATTAACAAGGTATTGACCGATAATGATCGAAACCAGATTGAACATCTTAAAAAGTTAAAAACAGAGTTTCGTCACATAGGTGAATTGTTTGAAGATTTTTTGAATCAGCGTGATGAACTGAGAAAAGCCAAAGAAAAAGCAGAAGAAGCCGACCGTCTGAAATCGGCCTTCCTGGCAAACATGAGCCACGAAATTAGGACTCCCATGAACGGGATACTTGGTTTTGCTGAGCTTTTGAAAGCCCCTGAGCTTTCTCAAGAGGAACGCATTAAATACATCGAGGTTATTTTACGTTCGGGAAAACATCTGCTGACTATCATCAACGACATTATTGACTTGTCGAAAATTGAGGCTGGAATGATGCCTATCGAATTGAAGCCCTGCAATATAAATCATATTCTTAACGATACCTTGTCTTTTTTTAGTAAGCATGAGTTAGTAGTTAAAAGAGGATTAGAATTAAGGAGCAGAAAACTATTTAATGATGAAGCAGCCAATCTGGTTACCGATCCTGTCCGTTTTTACCAGATACTTTCTAACCTTGTCAACAATGCTGTGAAGTTTACGAATCAAGGCTATATTGAAGTGGGATATCGTATGCACGATGCCTATACCCTCCTGGTTTATGTGAAGGATACTGGAATTGGTATTCCACCGGACAAACTCGATTTGATTTTTCAAAGGTTTACTCAAGTCGACAACTCTCACAGTCGTCAATATGAAGGTACTGGATTGGGCTTGGCCATTGCCCATGCACTTGTAGAGCTATTGCGGGGTAAGATTTGGGTTGAATCGGCTGAGGGTGAAGGTTCCACATTTTATTTTACCATCCCCTATATTCCTCTGGAAGCCGGAATTGAGAAAATAACTCATGAACCTCGTGATGAAACGAGAGTACCCGATTTTACTGGCAAAACCATTCTTATTGCAGAGGATGTCGAAGAT
>DDBO01000077.1 GCA_002332755.1 Bacteroidales bacterium UBA2030
GGAGATAAAAAGTTTGCCTCTAACCTTCATTTTCGTTCGGCAACATCTTTTACTGAGTTCCCTGCCGATGTTTCCACAACCATTGCCATAAAACCTGCCGGAAGTACCTCTCCTGAAAATCCTCTTGCCTCACTGACATATACTTTTGCTGACCAGCAAAATTATATATTGATAATCAATGGTATAAGTAGTACTTCGGGTTACAATCCAACGCCACCTCTTACCCTGGTCAAAAAAGACAATTGCCGTCAAAACGCTTTAACCGCTGGCCAAACCGATGTACTCATTTTCCATGGATCAACAGATGCTCCCACCATTAATATCTATGAAACCGGACAAGGAATCGGATTATTGGCTGACAATCTTTCGTACGGGAATTTTCATGCTGCCGATTATTCTAACCTTGCTACTGCTGACTATGTAATAGATGTTAAGACTCAGGATGGGGCAACCACACTGTATTCTTATAATTTCCCTCTGGCTGCTTTAGGTCTTCAAAACGAAGCCATTACCTTACTGGCTTCCGGATTTGTAAACCCTGCATCCAATAGCAATGGTCCTGCATTTGGGCTTTTCATCGCTCGTTCTATCGGAGGTGATCTCATAGCGTTGCCAACATATACACCTCCGCAGACTTGCTGGATACAAGTCATCCATAACTCGGCCGATCCAGCTGCCTCTCCCGTTGATTTTTGGGTTGGGGAGCAGAAAGTTTTTCCCGGAATCACTTATCAGCGTGCCTCGGGATTTGTTGAGGTTCCTGCCGGAAACAATATTCCTTTGTTCTTAGTTGCCGCCGGAGCTTCAGGCACCACAAACCCTTTGGCAACGGTTACGGTAAACCTTGAAGCCGGAAAGCGCCACAGTGTTATTATTGATGGAATTGCTTCTACTTCAGGATTTGATCCTTTGCAACCCCTCACGCTTCATTTTATCCCTAATATTCGTTTGGTGGCTACCAATAGTTCGAAAGTAGATGTACTATTCCATCATGGCATTACTGATGGACCCCAGGTAGGTATATATGAGTTTACCTCTGGACTGATTTACGAGCCTTTGTCATATGGAAGCTCCAGCCCTTATGTTGAAGTGGATGGACAAAATCAAGGATGGCACATCCTCAGTGGAGGAAATGTGTTGAAAAGCTATGAGGTAATTTTTAGTGGCACTTCATATATCGGGAAAACTGTCTTTGCCATTGCTTCCGGATTTATCAATCCATCGAATAACAGCAACGGTCAGCCTTTTGGTTTGTTCCTGGTTCCTACAGATGGTGGAGGGTTTAGCGAGTTGAAGGAGGTTACTGGGGTTGTAGAAAACGATGCCTTGTCTCTTTCGGTCAGACCTAACCCTGCCAGTGATTATGTTTATATTGATCTGCAGAATGTTATGAATTATGAGGTGAAGGTGAGTCTGATTGCACCGGATGGAAAACTTTTGCATTCTGAGCAATTCCGCAATCAATCTACGGTGACCTTAGATGTTCATAACCTGCCTAAGGGGATTTACTTTTTAAAAATAAAATCGGGTAATCTATCCGCTGTAAGAAAATTAGGTATTTTACGTTAAAACTTGTGAACCAATTACCAGGCCGGCTGTTGATAACCCATCAGCCGGCCTTTTGCTATGAAGAAAAATCGGGTTCTTGTTTTTTATTATGACGATCATTGTGGATTTTGTGCCTGGGGCACAGAATGGCTGCGGCAAGCCGATTTAAAAAACAGAATAGAAATTCGTTCTGTTAATTCTTGCAGCCATGAAGTGCCGGGTGGAAATTCCGATACAGCCTGGCTATTCGATACGGGAAAATGGTACTATGGTTCTTCTGCATTAATCCGTGCAGGTGTTGCACTTGGATTTCCTTACGTATTTTTAGGGATTTTGTTGATAATCCCTGGCTTTATACGGGAAGCTGTTTATAAAGCCATTGCCCGAAACCGTTACCTGTTACCCGGGAACAGGATACAGGCTTGTGAGAAAAAGGGATTACCTTAACCCATGAGCCCCTGGGCTTCAGTATGAAGCTGACTTAATACAGTCTGTACATCGGGACCTTTGCCTTCACTCTCAAGGGCAACGAGTTCTGCTGCTAAAACCGTAGCTGGTACATCTTCTCCGCATTTTGTGCTGGCAATATTGATGGCCTGTAAGGTATCTTCCACACATTTTCTCACTAAAGTCCAGGTGCTCTCAGTAATGTATATTTGTTGTGCCATATTGTGCTCAAATTCTGCCCTTATGTTTTGAATCATGGCATTTTTGAAACGCACAGCATCCATTTCGGGTTGAATGTTGCGCAGCATGAGACTGGATAGGGAGATGCGTTCCAGAAGCAGGACTATTCTTTCATAGGCCTGAAGCCTCAAGGGCAAAGTCACTTGACGTTGGTCGCGCCTGATCTGGAGGTATTGGATCTTTTCTTCTTTATCAAGGAATGATTTGACGGTTTTGAGCAAGTCGTCATTTTTCAGCAAAGGCAGGGTCTCTTTCCATTGATTAAGAAAGCGTTCATTCGATGAATGAAAGAAATAAACTGCCACTGCTAAAACCAGAAGTGAAGGGATAGTACTCTGAAGAAGTAATATGAAAGTATTCATGGTTGATGAAGCTTTTTTCTTTGGTAAAGTTGCAACGCTTTTTGATATATGTCTGAAGAAGTCAGGCCATATTTTTTCATAAGTTCGCTGGGTTTTCCTGATTCTCCGAAAGAATCATTTATACCCACAAAATCCATGGGAACGGGGTGGTTTCTGACAACAATTTCTGCCACAGCGCTGCCCAGTCCATTGATAATCTGGTGTTCTTCGGCTGTAAGTATAGCCCCGGTTTCCTTAGCTGCTTTGATGATTGTTTCAGTATCAATGGGTTTCAAGGTATGCAGGTTTATGACTCTTGCGGAGATGCCAACAGAAGCTAACATTTCTGAAGCTTCCAGGGTTTCCCATACCATGTGGCCAGTGGCTATTAATGTCAGGTCGGTACCTTCGTTAAGTACTTGTGCCTGCCCGGCAACAAAGGGAATATCTTCAGAAATAAAATCGGGAACTGCTTCACGGCCGAATCGGATATATACCGGGCCATGAATGTTATTCACGGCGGCAAGTGCAGCCTGCCGGGCCTGAGTCGCATCGCAGGGGCTAAAAACGGTCATATTGGGAAGGCATCGTACTATGGCCAGGTCTTCTAATGCCTGATGGGTTGCACCGTCGGGGCCAACGGAAATGCCAGCGTGCGCACCTCCAATGATAACATGCAGGTTGTTGTAGCATATGGAGATGCGCATTTGGTCTGCAGCTCTGAACGCAGCAAATACGGCATAGGTTGAAAAAACCGGAATTTTGCCGGCAAGCGCCAAGCCTGCAGCTACAGCCATAGCATTCTGCTCCGCAATGCCTAATGTTAAAAACCTTTCCGGAAATCTCTCTTTGAATAGATCGAGGCCTACCGAGGCTGTAATATCGGCCCCCAAAATTACAAGCTTAGGCTCATCAGCTCCGGCTTCGGCTATTCCTTCCCCGAAACCAGCCCGGGTAGGTTTGTTGCCTTTATTTTCCCAGCGATTCATAGTAAGCTGCTATTTGTTCTAAAAAAAGTTGCGCTTGCTGAGCATCGGGTGCTTTCCCGTGCCAGCGGTAATCGCCCTCTATCTCCCGGACGCCTTTCCCCATGACCGTCTTAGCCAAAATAACGGTAGGTTTCTCTTTAACGGTTCTTGCGTTTGTGAATGCCTGTTTAATGCTTGCGTAATGATTGCCATTACATTCGATTACTGCCCATCCAAATGCTTCCCATTTGGCGGCCAGAGGCTCCAACTTCATCACATTTTCAGTGTATCCGTCGATTTGTACACCATTTCTGTCGACAATTACCAGAAGGTTGTCCAATTGGTAGTGGGCAGCAGCCATTGCAGCTTCCCATACCGACCCTTCCTGTAATTCTCCATCACCAGCTACGCAAAAGACCCTGCCCGGGTGTAAATCCATTTTCCTTGCCAGTGCAACACCCACCGCAACACCAATGCCCTGCCCTAAGGATCCGGCCGAAAGTTCTACACCGGGTAATCCATGATCGCGGCCGGGATGCCCCTGCAAGCGACTTCCCAGTTTCCTCAGGGTTAATAGTTCTTCTTTTGGAAAATATCCTGCATGTGCCAGTGCGGCATACAATACAGGAGCAACGTGTCCAATTGAAAGGATCAAAATATCACGATCAGGCCAATGTGGATCCTGTGGTTTGTGATTTATCTCATTGAAATAAAGATATGTAAAAATATCGGCCAAACCTAATGATCCACCTGTATGCCCCGACCCGGCTGCCTCCAGGCTACGTATAATCCATTCCCTTATGCTTCTCGCCTTCTCGTGAAATTCTCTTTCACCCAAAATCATGGCTGGATGTTTGTTTTTGAGCTTCCAAATTTAGGCAAAACTCCCTTTTTCCCGCTTAGTCCATTGCGGATAACGTATTGAGAGGCTTGCAAGAAGCTCCACACCTGCGATTTAAGTGAATCGCATACAGCCGGCATATCTTTAAGAATATTTTGTTTGGGGTCGGTCTTTAGGTTGTAGAGCGCAAGAGGTTGATCATCTTTAATAATCAGGTAAAATTCATCGGTAATAATTCCAAGTCGGTCATCCGCACTGAAATAAGTGAAACCCAGGGGCTGTTGCAGCAAATCATTACCTACAGTGTTATTGGTGTAACTATAACCAAGAATTCCCATTGTTGTTGAATAGATATCAGTCTGATTTCCAAAAACATGCATTTGTGCAGGAGGCAGCTGCCCTCCGGGAGCAATAAACAATAGGGGAATATGGTTGAAGGATAGTGGTAATTCGTAACGCGGATTGACCGAAACTCCATGATCGGCGGTTAGCACGAATAGCGTGTTTTTAAACCATGGACGGTAAGAAGCCATTTTGAGAAAATATCCGATGCTTTTGTCAGCATATTCCACCATTTTGTCCGGAAGGTTGGCGGCGACAGGTTTGAAATTAAAGTCCTTAGGAAGAATGTAAGGCCCGTGATTGCTTGCGGTGAGAATGGCAGCAAAAAAAGGCCCATCCTTTTGTGATAATTCTTTATCAAGTATTTGCAGACTTTCCTCAAAAAGCTTATGATCAGGAACCCCCAGGCTGCTAACAGGACGAGAATGGTAATTTTTGGGGCTAAATACTTTTTCAAAACCATTAGCTCTGAAAAATCCGCCCATATTATCGAATTGATCGTCGTGAGGAATAAAAGCGAAGGTAAGGTAGCCCTTTTCTTTAAGAGTGGCAGGCAGCCCGGTGTATTCAGGGATGGGATACTGATTCATGGGATGTTGTCTTTTAAGGGCAGGAAATCCATACAATGTTGAAAATACTCCGTTGAAAGTATGTATTCCGGCAGAATAGAAATTACGGAATGTCAAAGATGTTTCCGCAAGGCTATCGAGCACAGGTGTCAGATGTTTACCCTCAGGCACCATTCCGGTATTCCACATCGACATTCCTTCCATAATAATAACCACCACATTGAGCCTAAGACTATCTGGTTTGCCTTCGATTTTGCGCGCCAGAGGGGAAACAAAGTGGGTATCATCGATTTTAAGTATTTCCCTGACTTTATAAATTGCTTCTTTGTCGGGCATAAGAGCCAGGCGGTTGCCTTCTGCTTTGCGCTGGTCAATCCAGCTTTGAACCAGTGTGAAAACAGGGTTCAATCCGGCCTGATTATAAAACGGATGCTCGGAAAACCATGCCGTACCCGTTCGAATGGGTGATTTTTTATCAATCCTTCCTCGAATGGCCAATAAACAAAAAGCGGATAGAATGATAAATGTAATAACCTTTGCCATGTGCGAGGGGAAACGTTTGTGTGGCGATACTACCTTTAAAGGTTCCCTGCCCTGAAAAATACTCTTCATGATAAAAAACCAGGCAATACTAATAGCCAAGAAGAGCAATATAAAAATGGCGTATCTGATTTCGCCCAGGACCATCCCAATCATTAGCTTTGGGGAATCAACCCACTGAAAAACAGCTACATCTAAACGTGTAAAATAATGAGCAAAGTACGGAATATCTGTGGCACATATCGCAAAGGCCAGAAGATAGGTAATCAGGAGCCAGTAATGGCTGAATCTCAATGTCCACAATCTTCCTTTACCTGTAAATGCTGTCCAGGCCGAAACCACCAGAGGTATGCTCAGCAAGTAGCCTGAAATAACAGTATCGAAACGCCAACCATACCACATTGCACCTCCTATGAGCCACCACATTGGACCTGCATCGCCAGCCTCCTGGAAAAGAGTTAACAGAATGATGATTCTGAATAGGGTAAAAAAAACTATCCCCCATAAATAAACTCTTAGCAGGTGATTGTAAGGCTTCAGAAAAGAAGAAACCATAGGGATTGAAAGGGTTAGTACGATATTAAGAAATCAGGTTTCCGGCTTTTGGCTCATTTTTAGGTTCTGTATTAACTAAGGAAATACCCGGGGACTAATGGTAAGCATTAAGTAAGTATAAACGGGTGCTGCGGGTTGATCCACTTTCTGCAATTCTTTAAGACCCTGAGTAGGCAACAATACCATCAATCCATATTCAAGGGTTCCCCACTCTGTCATTTTATACCTGATTATGAAATCATTTTCCAGAGCTAGGTTTTTTTGAGTTGGGGCTAAAGAATTGTTTATTAATAAACTGAAATAATGGAATGCATTCTGTACTGTGAAGTTTTTCGGGGCTTTCCATATGAGGCTACCATAAAAATCCACCAACCCTGCCTGCTTCACATGAGACGATAGGTTTCTAAAATAATCCATATTTCCGAGAAACTTGTGCCTGGCGGTATAAATCAGGTCGAATGTATGGTCGGTATTGCCTTGTGGGTTCTTGTTGCCTCCACTAACCGCCCAGCCAATACCCGGCATGAGTTTTCCTGTCGTTAAAGATATATTCCCCGAGGTAAGAAATGCTGATACGGTTTGATTTATCGCATTTTTCCCAAATTGATAGTAAAGGTTAAAGTCGCCGTTGATAAAAGGATAATTTATTTTGTAATAGATTCCTGTGGTAAAGCGGAAATGCTGTGTGTTAACGGTATCCGACGGAGTTTGACCGGTAGATAGTAGCAAGAAGGAAAGGGTATTTTGGGAATTGGGTTGGTAATTCATCCAACAGAAGGCTAGGGTTTTGTACCTGTCTGTTGGGTAATAATTATCCCTAAGGGCATCTTTGAGTGTGTTCCAGCTAAAGGCTGTGTGAAGACTCCATTTTTCACGTGTCCATTTCAAAAGAAAGGCGTCACTGGCAATTCCAGATTGGTTCCAGTTTCGGCGTCCGAGTAGCCACTCATTGTCGTAGCTAAGCTCCATACGGCCCACAGCGAACGAAAAGTGGGGATTCAGACTTAATTCAGCATACCCTTCATGCAAATCCAGGCTGGCTTCATCTCCTACATTTCCGCTTGTGGTATTGTTTTTTTCATCTCCCCAAATTCTTACATCCTGGGGCGATAGCACAAGTCGAAGGTTTTCTTTTTGATAGGTAAATTTTAATCGGCTACGTTGTGAAATCAGGGCTGCTGGGGTGGCATGCTGGGGTATCAGCTGCTGGTACCCGTTTCTAATTTCTACTCTTGGTCTAATCTCGGTTTCAATGCTGAATTGTGCTCTGACTGTTGATATCGTTGCGATAGACAGTAAAATGAGCAATTTAGCTTTTGCTGGAAAATTCATGTTTGGGTGTTTTGCCTCATGGCAAAAGTATTAATTACACATCAGCTGTGCTAATCAAACCTTTTTATTCGCATGTGGCAATAAGGTACTCCTCCGGTTTTAAAGTAGTAATCCTGGTGATACTTTTCTGCCGGCCAGAATTCAGTAGCGGGCTGCAGTTCTGTAACTACTTTTAATCCTTTGTTTTTAAGAATTTGAATGAGCTTTTGAGCAATGTTTTTTTGCTCTTCACTATGATAAAATATAGCTGAACGGTATTGGGTTCCCACATCAGGCCCCTGGCGGTTGAGCTGAGTAGGATCATGTATTTCGAAGAAGAGTTTGGCTAATTCCTCATAGGAAACTTGCCGAGGGTCAAAAACAATTTCGATGGCTTCGGCATGTCCTGTTTTTCCAGTGCAAACTTGTTCGTAGCTGGGGTTATCTAAATGGCCTCCTGTATAGCCAACTTTAGTTTCTTGAACCCCTTTTACTCCTTTAAAATAATATTCGACGCCCCAAAAGCACCCCCCGGCAAAAGTTGCTGTGTCAAGATAGTTGTGGTTCATAGCGGTTGGCTTAAATTCAAGGGAAATGCTGTTAACACAATGCCGTGTGTTTTTGGGTGTAAATCCTTCACCTATAAAAACATGTCCCAAATGAGCACCACACGCCGCACATACTATTTCGGTACGGTGTCCGTCGGCGTCGGGTTGCCTGCGAACAGCCCCCGGCACCTCATCATCAAAACTTGGCCATCCGCATCCTGCATCAAATTTAGCCGTGCTACGGTAAAGCTCTGCTCCACAACGTTTGCAATGATAGCTTCCTTCTTCCCAAAAATCATAATACTTACCGGAAAAAGGACGCTCTGTTCCCTTGTGTATGATTACATATTCTTCGGCAGGGGTTAATTCTCGATAATTGGTCATACTTATAGGGGGTTTGGTTTGGGAAATACATCCAGCAACAATTGCGAGCAGCAGGATTAAAGCTTTCCTTTTCATTTTTTACTTTATTGACAATCAAAGTTTCAATTTTGTTCAATTGTTGTTTGTCTATTATGTGGAAGATCAGTTTTGGTTAAATTGCTTTTTTATGTGGTTTTTGTGTTATTTTTTTCAAAAATTGGATATTTAATGTTATTGTTTTCCAAAAAATATTATTTTTGTTTGCTGTACGAAATAATTTTTTAGCCATGAGAAACTACCGAATTATGTTGGTTTTATTGTTAGTGCATATTGTCTTTTATAAAGGTTTTGGTTTTAATCCCAAATATATTATAGGGTTACAAACGAGTTACATCAATTTTAAATCAGGAGTATTGCCCAACGGAATGATTTATAATATTGCCCCGAATCAAGATACTATTTGGCCTGGGGATACTATTGGAATTCAGGCGGGAAACCGCAGCACTTATCTTCGAATTAAAAATTTGCGGGGAACTCCTTCAAAACCAATAATCATTATTAATTATGGAGGCAAAGTAGTAATAAGCAACTTGAATGCTGGTGGTGCCATGTCTTTAAAAACCTGCAAAAATATCATACTTTCGGGAAATGGGGACCCGGAATGGGAGTATGGAATTAAATTAGATACAACTGCTTCTGGAACAGGTCTCTCACTTGACGAGCTAACCAGTGATGTCGAAGTCCATAATTTGGAAATTTGTCGTCAGGGCTTTGCCGGAATAATGGCCAAAACTGACCCCAATTGCGACCCGGGAACCTGGAGGGAGAACTTTTCTCTTGATAATTTGCATATTCATCACTGCTATATACATCATACCCAGGGAGAAGGTATGTATATTGGTTTTAGCGTCTATGGTCCAGTAACCCGTACCTGTGCCGGAAGCAGTATTACTGTCTTCGCTCATGAAGTGAAACATGTAAAAATACATGACAATAGGATAGAATGGACTGGTCTCGATGGTATTCAGATAGGTTGTGCCACCGAAGATATTTTGGTTTATGATAACCAAATCATCCGTACCGGATTTTTAGATAATTCCTATTCAAAGCATTATGGAATGGAGGGGATTTGTATTGGTGGCGGAAGTACAGGTTATTATTTTAACAATTTTATCAGCGATACTTATGGTAGCGGAATCAATGTTTTTGGTAAAGAAAATGTAATAGTTTTCAATAATGTAATTCTTAGGCCGGGTCGGCCCTCGAAATTGCCATGGTATCAGCATTTTGCTTATGGGATTTTTGCCGACGACCGAACAACCACCCCGGGCGCCTCTTTTTATTATTTAAGCAATACTATTGTAAGCCCACGGACTTCAGGCATTAAAATAATGTCAACCCAAAGCAAAAAGAATCGTATATACAACAATGTTGTGGTCGACCCGGCTACAAAGCATCAATTTGGTAATTATGGAAACAATTGGATGCAATCTTGTATCCAAATAAAATCGGGAGCAAGTGTTATAATTTCAGCTAATTATTATGATACAGTATATTATCCGTCTTATCATGGCTTGCCTGGCAACCTCGATCCGTATTTTGTGGATGCAGTTAATGGGAATTTTAGGTTGGTGAATGGTACACCCCTGGTTGACAATGGAATAGCTTTAGATACGGTTATTGGTTTGTCTTTCGATGGCGACAGTCTGCCCCGCCCTGAGGGGAGTGCCTGGGATATTGGTGCTTATGAATATCATCCACAACCTTCTTCTCCAGATAGTGGGAATAATGAGCCTCCGATTTATAAGCACGGAAAAAGTTTAATTAATAATGATGCAAATGACTGGAGGGTGGTACTTTCTATGGAAGGAGTATGGATTTTTCCACCCGATCGCAAAACTTTTTATTGCTCAGCCTTTTATGATTTGTACGGCCGACAAGTGGGATTTTGGGAAAAACTAACGGATGTGGTCATTCTTCCTCGTCCTGAGGGTTTGAATAACCAGGTTTTTTTAGTAGTAACGGAGCAGGCAGGTAAGCACCATACTGCAAAGCTGTTGTGCCTCTAATTATATCTATAAAAAAAGCCCCTTAAAAAAATAGGGGGCTTGCAGATTTTCGGCAAAACCGAAATACTCACTGACAATAGGTAAGTTCAACAATAAATCTTATTGGATCGAAAAACGGTTATTTCCTGCAGGTTCAATTTTTCCTTTGAATCGGTTGTAATGATAGTAAGTGCCGGGACGTTGATTTTTTAAATTGCGAAATACATATTCGTTCATAAGGTAATCGTATGTGTATGAGGCATATTTACGACCCAGGGCTTCAGCCATGTTGTAAATTTTTTCCAGGGTTAAAGGTTCTGTCCGTCGGTAGTGAACTATTCTTCCGTCATTTTCTTTTTGTCCAAAACCACTTTCCAGCAACTCATCACTTATATAGTTTTCGGCATATAACAGGCGATTGCTTGAAGGACGATTCAACCGGTCAATAGCAAACCAGGAGTGGAGAGAAATGGCTTGTAAATCTATATCTTTCTGGTAAACAGCATTATAGATAAATTGTTCGTCGATCAATCGAATTACAAATTCGCGCAGTTCCAGCTCGTGCATTTTCACAACAAACGAGTTCTCTTTAGGAGGACATTGTACGGAATCGGGACCATCCAGGCAAACTCTCAAACCCAACGCGCGGAGCTCATCCATATATGCATTTACAAAGCGGGTAAGGAAGGCAGAGTCGGAGACAGCCTTTAGAAACAAGGTATGGGCAAGTCGGGCAGAGTCGCGTTGTGTGGGCGTCAAATCCTCCAGGTTGTCGGTTGCACTTTTCTTTAAGTTGGTTTTTTCAAGGTAGCCTGCAGGGAGTAGGTAAATTGAGGTGTGTGTCGATGAACTCGATACAAAACCCTCGGCAAGCTGGCGGGAAGGACTACATGCATGAATTGCAAGAGCCAGCGTACTAATTATGATTAACTTAATCCATTTCATAGATTTTCTTCATGGGTTTTGGTGCGGTGAGATGCAATCATTTTACTGCAAAAATTTTGCCACAGCGAATAAAAAGTATTGCTCTTGTTAGTTTTTAATGTGCAGATGATTAGTTGTTTCATATTTAATTTAATAAAGTCAATGTGTATTATAAAAAGTGTCTATCTTTGCAAGCTTTTTCCGGATAATATTCAAAGCGCTGATTAATAAATTATTAATATTCAAAAGTTAAAAATGCCATTACAAAAATTACGTAACATCGGAATTGCAGCACACATTGATGCAGGAAAAACTACGACCACTGAGCGTATCCTTTATTTTACTGGTGTAAACCGTAAATTGGGAGAGGTTCATGATGGAGAAGCCACCACTGATTTTATGAAGCAGGAGCAGGAGAGAGGTATCACCATTGCCTCAGCGGCTATATCCTGCCAGTGGAAGGGCTATCCCATCAACCTTATTGATACTCCGGGGCATGTTGATTTTACTGTGGAAGTGGAGCGTTCGTTGAGGGTACTCGACGGTATGATTGCCGTTTTCTGTGCTGTAGGGGGAGTGGAGCCGCAAAGTGAAACAGTTTGGAATCAGGCCAATCGCTATAAAGTACCCCGTATTGCTTTTGTCAACAAGATGGACCGCCCGGGGGCCGATTTCGATGATGTCGTGCTTCATATGAACAAGTATCTCGACGCCAACGCAGTACCTTTTCAATTCCCCATCGGTATTGAAGATACTTTTGAAGGGATGATAGATCTGGTGGAAATGAAGGCTTATAATTTTAACGAGCGAGATACCATAGAAGTCCCCATTCCATCCGAATTAAAGGCAAAGGCGGAGGAAGCCAGGCGTTATCTCATTGAAAAACTGGCTGATTTTGATGAGGAGATTTTTGAAAAATTTGTTGAAGAACAGCCAGTGCCGGTTGAATTGATTAAAAAAGCAGCAAGGCATGCCACCCTTCACATGCTTATGACTCCTGTTTTTTGTGGGTCTGCCTATAAAAATAAAGGGATTCATCAATTGCTTGATGCTGTTATTGACTATTTACCCAGCCCGCTCGATATTGGTGCAGTCGTCGGTTATGATGTTGAAGATGAATCGAAAACGCACTCCAGGAATCCGAGTACTAAAGATCCATTTGCAGCCCTTGCTTTTAAAATTATATACGACCCCTATGTTGGTCAGCAAACTTTTGTGCGCATTTTCAGTGGAAAACTGACAACAGGCATGCAGGTTCAGAATACCACCAAAGACAAGCCTGAACGCATTGGCCGTATTATGCGCATTCATGCCAAGATGAGAGAAGATGTTACGGAGGCAGGCCCTGGTGATATTGTTGCTTTAGTGGGTTTGAAATATACTAAAACCGGTGACACCTTGTGCGATCCTGCTCATCCTATATTACTCGAATCCATTCACATTCCCCCTCCCGTTATAGATTTGAAGGTAACCCCGGCCAAGCGCGGCGACCGTCAGAAAATGGGAGAAGCACTGCACAAACTGGCAAGCGAAGACCCTTCGTTTACCATGCGTTTTGATGAAGAAACCGAGGAAACCATAATTTCCGGCATGGGTGAGCTTCATCTTGAAATCATTCTCGATCGCCTGAAAGATGAATTTGGTGTAGATGTGGTAGTGGGCGAGCCTTCGGTAGCTTTCCGTGAAACCATTACCCGTGAGTCAGAGGCTGCTTATAAACACGTGAAGCAGACAGGGGGTAAGGGTCAGTATGCTCATGTAGTATTACGTATCGAGCCTAATGAAGGAAAAGGTTACGAGTTTGTAGATCGCATAAAAGGTGGAGTTATTCCTGCAGAATTTGTTCCCTCGGTCGATAAAGGTATTCGTCAAACGCTTGAAAAAGGTGTATTAGCCGGATTCCCTGTGGTTGATGTGAGGGTTATTCTGCTTGATGGTTCCTATCATCCGGTAGATTCCTCTGACTTTGCCTTCCAGACTTGTGCTTCTATTGCCTTTAAACAAGCTTTCGAAAAGGCTGCTCCGATTTTAAAAGAACCTGTAATGAAGATTGAAATTAACTCGCCCGACGATTATATCGGCAATGTGGTGAGTGACCTCAATAAACGCCGTGGTCGCATAGAATCTATGCGCCGTCACCGCAAAGGCTCTCAAAAAATCAATGGTTTTGTTCCTTTAATGGAAATGTTTGGCTATGCTACCCAACTGCGTAATATCAGTTCAGGGCGCGCAAACTATTCCATGGAATTCTATCAATACATGCCGCTTCCATCAGGTATGCAGGAAGAGGTCATCAAAAAAATCCGTGAGAAAAATCAGGAAAAGAATTAATCCTTTCCTTCTTTCCCCTGACCGGCAATTGGGCGAAATGACCCGGTTGCCGGTTTTTGTTTACCTATCGGGCATAGCTAAAATTGATTAAACTTGCATTTTTATATTGCTCACGTAAACTATTGATGTGGCATGTCGTTTTACGCTGATTTACACATTCATTCCCACTATAGCCTTGCTACCAGCAAAGATCTGACACCATCCTTCCTTTATTTGTGGGGAATGCGCAAAGGCATTAAGGTGATTGGTACAGGTGATTGTTTGCATCCGGGCTGGATGACGGAATTGAGAGAAAGCCTTGAGGAGGCCGGGGAAGGGGTATTCAGGTTGAAAGATATTGCTCTGCCTTATTCCCGGGTAGGCATACCTGGTGCAGAGGAGCCTCTGTTTTTATTGACAACCGAGATAAGCAATATTTATAAAAAGGGAGGAAGGGTACGCAAAGTGCATAATGTACTGCTTTTCCCTGATTTTGAGAGCGCCGAGCGCTTGCAGCAAAAACTTCGGCTGTTGGGATTTAATCTCACCTCCGACGGACGGCCAATTTTAGGGCTCGACAGTCGAAACCTATTGGAATTGGCTCTCGAAATTAATCCTCAAATTACGCTGATTCCTGCCCATATTTGGACTCCCTGGTTTTCGGTGCTGGGGGCTTCATCTGGCTTCGACAGTGTGGAGGAATGTTTTGAGGATCTTGTGAATCATATTCATACCCTGGAAACAGGGCTATCGAGCGATATACCCATGAATCGCCTGGTGGGGCGGCTCGATTCTTTCCATTTTGTAAGCAACAGCGATGCTCATTCTCCCGACCGATTGGGGCGAAATGCCAATCTCTTTGATTGCCCTCCGAATTACTTTGATATGATGGAGGCACTCAGGAAAAAGGAAACAGAGACTGTGGATTTGTTTCCTCAGGAAGGGAAATACCATTTTGCAGGCCATCGGAAATGCGGTGTGAGCTTTAATCCTGCTGATGCTGCCCGTCATGGATATCTTTGTCCGGTATGTGGTAAGAAATTGACAGCCGGAGTGCTCGACCGCGTGGCTGTCCTGGCCGACCGTGAGCCTTTACAGGAGCATTTGCTGAGCCCGGCATTTCACTATATTATTCCATTGCCCGAATTGCTTGCCCAAATTTTGGGGGCAACTGAAAAATCAGGGAAAGTGCAGACAACTTATATGAATCTGCTTCAGCAGTTGGGCCCGGAACTGAAAATTCTGCTTGATATACCCGAGGAAGAGATAGCCCGCAAAGGTGGACATACGCTGGCTACTGCAATTCGACGAATGAGGGCCAGAAGAGTAATCATCAAAGAAGGCTACGACGGAGAATATGGTATAATTCACGCTTTTGCTCCAGGTGAAGCCGAGTTTTTTTCTCAAAAAGATAAATTATTTGAAGTCGAGAGCTTGATGCAAGAACCCCCGGTTCGTCCCCTGGTAAGCTTTAACCCTCTTGCTATATCTGTTGCCCATGAAACCGCAATGGCTGCCGAAGGTGAGAGTATTTGGTTAAAAAAACTCGATGCCATGACCTCAGCTCAGGAACAAGCCATTATGCACAAGGAGGGTCCTGCCATAACGGTGGCAGGTCCGGGCTCAGGCAAGACTTATGTTTTGGTGAATCGTATTATTCGTTTGATTAAAAGTGGGTTGTGCCATCCCTCTGAAATACTTGCGATTACTTTTACTCTGAGGGCAGCCCGTGAAATAAAAGAACGTCTGCAGAAAGAACAAATACCTTGCAACGGTGCCGAAGGTGTTAAAACCGGAACCATCCATTCCCTCGGACTTGAAATAATCAGGGAAGTATTGCCGGATAAGAATTTTGTGCTCATCGACGAAAAAGGTAAAAAAGAACTTTTGAAATCGGTTCTGTATACTCCTCATGGCAGAAGTAAGAATCTCCTCCAACAATTAGAGTTTTTCCGTAATGGAGTATTTATTGGCGAAATAGCACCCATGGCTCAAGCCTATCAGGAAAAGCTTAGGGAGCGAGGATTACTCGATTATGAAGAGCTGGTATTGCTGGCCACCGAAATTCTTCAAAAGAATGAGACATTGAGGATGACAATGCAGTCACGTTACCGGCAGGTACTTGTTGATGAATTTCAAGATCTCAACCCGGCACAATATACTTTCATTCGTTTATTGGTTGGAAACGGTGGTGGTGCCCTTTTTGCTATCGGAGATCCGAATCAGGCAATATATCGATTCAGGGGATCATTACCTTATATTTTCGAAAAATTGCGAGAGGATTACCCAAATATTAAAGTTTACCAATTGAGTCATTCTTATCGTTGTTCAAGACAGGTTCTTGAATCTGCTTCTGCTGTCCTCAATCAGGGAGAGCCTTTGCAAGGCTTATTTGATGCCGAAAAGGTAAAAATAGTAGATGCCCCCACTGATGCGGCAGAGGCTGAGTTTATTGCACGAACCATTGATCAGGCGAGCGGAGGCACTCGTTTTTTTGCACGCGATAGCGGCGTGGTTGGCTCTGATGATCAGGCAGCTTTGTCTGATTTTGCAATATTATGCCGTACGTCCCGGCAATTTCGGGCTATCATTAAAGCCCTCAATGATCATGGACTTCCCTGGCAAACGGGTTTTGGGGGTAATAATTGGCCCACTGATGAAATAACGGACGCCTTAAATTGGATTCGAAACCAGCAGGGAGAAACAGTTAAAGATTTGTTGCATAAATATATGAATGCTTCTGGATTAGATGTCAGGCAACAACCGGAGGTTTGGCAGCTAATTATTGATATTGCAGCTACTTTCGGCAACGATGCAGCTGGTTTTGCGGATTTTGTATTACTAAGCGCCCCAAACGGCCTTTATGCCTCCGGGAAAAATGCCGTCCATGTGATGACCTTGCATGCCTCGAAGGGTCTTGAGTTTGACCATGTTTTTATTGCTGGTTGCGAAGATGGGCTCATACCTTATACTCTTTTTGACAGCCAAATATCTGATATTGAAGAAGAGAGGCGTCTGTTGTATGTTGGTATGACCCGTGCTCGTCGTAGTCTGTATCTGTTATTTGCTCGCCAGCGACATCTTTTTCATATGCAAATGAAAATGGAGCCCAGCCGTTTCTTGGCTAACCTGGGTGCGACGGTACAACGTCTGTCGGCCTGCGAAAAGGAAGACAAAGGTGGCCGACAATTAAGATTGTTTTGAAGAGGGTATTAAACAACATTTGCTCCGATAACACGTTTGCAAAACATGTCAAAACGCCTTTGGATTTTCATTGCTTTCGTCCTCATGATGCAGGTTGCGCTTTCCCAGCCCTCGGAATATAGCCTTTTTAGATCCGCAGCCTCATGGCTTAATCCTGCCTTAACCGGTACCGGCCTGGAAACTTGGAAGCTTTCCGGATTGATGCAATCGCGCTCGGTAAATGATACCCTGAGCCATAGCAATCAACTTTGGGCAGTTGAGTATCGTTTTGATCTTTCAAAGGTCAAAAAGAGTTATGGACTGGTAATTGAGCGCCGCCATCCAATGTCACTGGCACTGGGTTTTTTTTCTGAACGAAGAACTTCTGATTATCATTGGTATCCTTATCACCGTCTTGGTTTGGCTTTGAATGCTCAGGTGTTTTCTGAGGGCGGACTTCATCTGCTGGCTTTGTCGGTAAGGCCGGTTTACTATGCCGCAGCTGCTTATACCCCTGTATCATCAATTAGTCTTTCTCCTTTTACTGATAGTATATTGCCGGGTCATCCGCGGGAAAGATTTTTTACGGCCGATGCAGGTGTGGTTTTGGGTTTATACAAAATGGACTGTTGGGCCGACGATCAGGCATACAGGTGGGAATTAGGCATGAGTGTACACAATGTTACCCTGGAGCAGCAGACCCAAAGGCCCGATGTACATCCGGGCAGGGAATATCTTTTTCATGCAGGTTCGTTAATAGAATTGAACAAAGCATGGGGCTGCGTGGCCAAAGGTATGTACATGCATTACGGAGAATCGTTTTATCAGGGGGGAGTTAACCTAATCTATCGCCGACATATGTCACTATCCGATCGGTGGAGAGTGGGAATGGCATACCGCAGCAGCAGGCACCTCACACTTAGCGGAGGATTCAGGATTTATGGTGCCTCCAGGCATACCCTTTCTGCCGACCTGGAATTATCTCATGATTTCCCTATGAAAGGGCAAAACGCCTTATGGCCAGGGCACCGACAAGCCTGGGAGATCAGTTTGATAATTAAGCCTATAAAAAAATGTTGGGGGCTTGATAATTGCTCGGGCGATTACCAGTTTGAAACTTATTAAAATTAAAGCGGTAACAGCTAAAACCATTACCGCTTTATCAATAAAAACATTCAACTAATTAATTCTCATTGTTTTTCGATTTTAACCCCAAACCAAGGGAAAAGATTGTGCGGGATTCCTTTTTTTCTTCCTTCGGTTGGGCCTGGACCTTGATCGGGCGTGGGTGTCCATAAATTTCTTCGTAAATATCCTCGTATTTTTTATAAATGACAGCCCGGCGAAGTTTGAGTGTTGGACTTAGTTCACCCGTTTGTGGTGACCATTCATCTGCAACAATTCTAAATCGCTTGATTTGTTCATGGGGGCTTAACGTATTATTGACTTTTTCGACTTCCTTTTCAATTCGCCGAATAAGTTCCGGCTTGGTCACCAGATCTTTATGGTCGTGATAGTGTATTTTATGTTTTGTTGCCCAGAAGTGCAGATGGTTAAAATTGGGCGAGATAAAAGCACTGGCAAATTTTTCATTCTCACCGATAACCATGATGTTTTCAATAAAAATAGATTCCTTGAATCGGTTTTCTATCAGCTGGGGCGCAATATACTTTCCTGCAGAAAGCTTAAAAATTTCTTTCTTGCGGTCAGTGATTTTTAAGAATTTGCCGTCTTCAATCACTCCTATATCACCTGTGTGAAAATATCCATCCTCGTCAATAACTACTGTAGTGTATTCCGGATCTTTGTAATAGCCAATCATTACATTAGGCCCTTTGACCAAAATTTCTCCGTCTTCAGCGATTTTAACCTCAACCCCTTCTAAGATAGGCCCTACGGTACCAAATTTAATATTTGGCCAGCTGCAATGGCTAACGGCTATCACAGGAGAGGTTTCGGTAAGGCCATAACCTTCCATCACGGGTAGCCCTGCCGCCCAAAATACTCTGGCAAGTCTTGGTTGCAAGGCCGAACCACCCGAAACGATTACTTTTACATTACCACCCAACCCGGCGCGCCACTTGCTAAAAACCAGTCTGTCTGCAATTTTAAGCTGAAAGGCATAGAGCCATCCATTGGCATTGTTGAATTCGAATTTGTGGGCCAGATTGAGGGCCCAGAAAAATACGCCCTTTTTAA
>DDBO01000073.1 GCA_002332755.1 Bacteroidales bacterium UBA2030
GAACTTGGAACCTGGAACTTGGAACTCGGAACCTGGAACTTGGAACTCGGAACCTGGAACATAAAATCTCACATCACCTTCAGCATCGTCTTTACTAGGTTATCCGCTCCTTCAGCTATTTCACTTATTCTCGATTCAAGCATGTAACAAGGGGTGCTGAAAATTTTGTTGGCTTTGTCGGAGACTACCTCGGCTACTGAAGATTCTATGTGTTTTCCTCCCATCTTTTCAATATGTGACGCAGTTTGAGCGTCAGTACCAATAGTAGTGGTTACTTTACCCAGGATTTTCGTAATTAAAACAGGGCTTATACACATAGCGCCAATCGGCTTGCCTGCTGTATGCATTTCGCGAACTACTTTTTCGATGATGGTGTTTACTTTGGCATTTACTCCATCGAACGCATACGTAAAGAAATTCTTGGCCACTCCAAATCCACCCGGAAATAGAAGCGCATCATATTCTGCCGGATTAAATTCTTCGGCTCTTTTTATTTTTCCCCGGGCAATTCTGGCTGCCTCCACCAACACGTTGCGTTCTTCATTCATCACTTCTCCCGTGAGATGATTAACAACATGTGCCTGAGGAATATCTGGGGCAAAGAGGTCGTAGGTGCATCCGTTGTTATCGACGGCCAACATAGCCATGACGGCTTCATGAATTTCTGCACCGTCATAAACTCCGCATCCTGAAAGAAAAATAGCAAACTTTTTCATGGCGTCCTTTTTTTGAAATTTCCTTTGCCCAAAAATAGTAAAAATGCCATGAACTGGGTTGTGTGAAGGTTCAAATTAGGCGAGTCGGTGGTTCTATTCTATATTGTATTCCTTCAGTTTGCGATATAAAGTCCTTTCAGAAATGCCCAACTCTTCGGCGGCTTTTCTGCGTTTGCCATTGTGTTTTGCCAGAGCTCTGCGTATAAGCTCAATTTCTTTTTTCTCAATCGAAAGTGTGTCGTCGATCACTTCGGGAACCACAATGGGTTCGACCGACTCATGCAATTCGTCTGACTCGACCGGGCGAGCTGAAGAGTTTTTTACAGGAGGAGTAAATTCTGTTCTTATATCTCTGAGCAGCTGCGCATTTTTCTCTGTTAGTTCAGGGGAAAGATCGCTATGGCTCATAATTTCAAATACCAGTTTTTTTAGCTCGTTGATATCCCTCCGCATATCAAAAAGTACTTTATACAGGAGGTCTCTTTCTGAAAGCTCGTTGCTGCCCTGGGGATGTTCGCGGCTGTAGAGTACCGGTAATTCTGAAGCCGGATGGGCCGGCAGATAGCGCATAAGGGTTTGTGCAGTGATCAACCTATCTTTCTCGATGATAGAAATTTGTTCGGTGATATTTTTAAGTTGGCGGATATTGCCCGGCCAGCGGTACGATTCGAGCAAATGCCGCGCTTCTTCGTCAAGTTGAACCGGGGGCATCCGGTATTTGGCCGCAAAGTCGGAAGCGAATTTTCTGAAAAGCAGGTAAATGTCCTCTTTTCTCTCACGCAAAGGAGGAACTGTGATAGGGACTGTATTCAGACGATAGTAAAGGTCCTGACGAAATTTCCCCTGGGCTATTGCACTTGGAATATCTACGTTAGTGGCAGCAACAACACGTACATCGGTTTTCAATACTTTGCTGGAGCCCACCCTTAAAAATTCACCTGTCTCGAGTACTCTGAGCAACCTAACCTGGGTTGAAAGTGGAAGCTCGGCAACTTCATCCAGAAATATTGTGCCTCCATTCACTACTTCGAAGTATCCTTTGCGCGATTCGTGGGCTCCCGTAAAGGAACCTTTTTCATGTCCAAAAAGTTCTGAATCGATGGTTCCTTCGGGTATCGCCCCGCAGTTAACGGCAATGTAAGGCCCATGCTTGCGAGCACTAAGAGAATGAATAATCTGAGGAAAAAATTCCTTTCCTGAACCACTTTCTCCTGTTACCAACACGGTAAGATCGGTAGGAGCTACCTGGCGGGCAATGTCAATAGCCCGGTCAAGCATAAGAGAATTCCCTATGATGCCAAACCTTAATTTTATGGCAGAAATATCCATTTTAAATTTTTTACAAAGTTACGGATTTTTGTCGTGTGTCAAATTGACAGTATTTTTTACGAGTTATGCTCAATATTTTGGTTTTTACAAATAAGTTCCTGTTTTTTTAGATTGAATATAAATAGAAGGTGGTTACGGTTCAAACCGGTTTTTTTATAATGATTTTTGTATGTTTGAGCTTTAAAAGGAAAAGCCATGGGTAAATTAAATCAGTTTTTTTATGTATTGTTTTTGGTGTGTCTTTTCATGTTAACAGGTTGTGGCAAAGAGGATAATCCGGATAATCCGTCGCCTATTAATACCGGAAACATTATTTCCAAGAAAACAATTGGTCCGGAAGGTGGCGTTTTGGAAGGAAATGGATTTAGCGTTACTATTCCTCCGCAATTGCTGAGTGTTCCTGTAGAACTTACTATCAGCAAACTTAAAGCTGAAGCTATGGATGGTCAGGCAATGAGTGATATTTATTTTGTCAACAATTTGCCAGCTTCTTATAGTGGTGGATTAACGCTTTCATACGAAATTCCTTCAAATGCCAATGACTTTTCGTTGTTGCTTTGCGAAACTCCTTGGGCTCCATCGGCCAAAGGTGAGACCATTAGCTACAGATTGACCGATTATGAAATGAATGGAAAATCTGCGGTTGTCAATTTGCAAATAAGTGGGTATAAATCGGGCAAAGAAATAGAGGATGAGGCTACCCATTTTTCGCTTGGGTTATTGGCAGTAAGCGGAAACACCTCGATACTTTCATCCCAGGGACATTTTAAGATAACTTTCCCTGTTATTTATGAAGAGGGAGCTGAAAAACTCGCCGATTACCTTGAGCAGGCTTTTCAAACAATGACGCAACCCCCCTATAGCCTTAGTGTAGCTAAGCGTACGCGTTGGCCGATTGATGTAACGATTTGCAAATTGCCATCCACTGTTTTTGGTTATTTTGAAGCTTCAGTGTTGGGAGATAATTATGCCAGCTTATTATTCAACAAGGATAAATTGAATGATGAGGTAAACCTTAAGGCAACGGCCACACATGAATTGATGCATTTTTTCCAAAGCCTTTATGACCCTCGCAATCGTTTTTCAAAAGCCAAATTTGAATCACCAACCTGGTGGCTCGATGAAGCAACTGCGGTTTGGAGTGAGGAGCTTACTGCAACTCAGGGGGCCTCATTTATTTCAGCGGCCAGATTGGGAAATGAATTGCAGCCTTATGCAGGAAATTTGAGTGTAAAACCTGATGAGCCTCAAAATTTTGGTTATGGAATGTCGGTAATGATAAAGTATATTGCAAAGAATTTTGGAGGCTCTTATATTCGTTCGATATACGAAAAAGTAGCAGCCGGAAGTAAACCGGCCGATGCCGTCAGGGAGGCGCTGGGTAAGTTTTATTGGGAATGGTATGGACAGTTTATGGCAAATTATACATCCGGAAGCTTGTCATCGGATTTGACTTTAAGCGTCATTCTCGGTTCAAAACCTCAGGCTTACAAATTTGAGAATAGTTCAGATACAGTGAAAGCAATCTCCTTAGCCTTTAATCCGCTTGAAACAAAGCTCTTCAAAGTACAGATTGACGAAAATGCTTTGGATGATGAGAGTAGTCTGGGTGTATCCTCTAATAATCCGGGTTATGAATATTATGCTATTTACAAGTTTAATAATTCAGGAATAGAGAAAATAGCAGAAGGAGCCTCTCCAACCGTGCCCAATGTAAAGGAAGGGGTTATGCAAGGATATCAGTATTTGGTAATGGTCACCAACACAGAATATTCTACAACATCGTCTTCGGCCCGAACTCTTGATTTTAAAATAAGACTAAGCCAAGCACCTGTTTTTAGAAAGTTTAGTTTTAATTTGGGTGTTATGTCTAAAACCGTATACGTATATCAATCCGGCCCTGGCGATTCAACCATTGCAGCCCAATGGCATTCCTTAGACATTCCGACAACAATAAATATTAATGGAAATCAAATAAGTATTTCCTGGAACAATGTAGACTATGGCGGTGAGTTGCACACAGGTACTTTTACTGCTTCCCTTAACCCCGACCAGTCGATGAATTATCAAATACATGATGTGGCTACCAATAGCATCGCTGTGACAACTTACTCCAGTACCGGGTATAACATTCCCTTTACAAATTCAGGCTGGTGGGGAAAAGAATGGAGTGGAGAATCTCATTTGTATATTAAGCAATTTGATATGAAGCAACAATTCGATACGTTTTACATTGCAGCACATGGAGTGTATTATTCCCCTGAATATAGCATCAAGACAATTACCATAAGGTTTAATACATATGCTGATAAATAATTGATTAGCAAGTAAAAAATCGATATACGAAAAAGGGCGGGAGGCTTCAAACATCCCGCCCTTTTTATTTATCAAAAGCAAAACTAATCAAGTCCGAGGACTTCTCTTTTCAGCCTCTGGATATGACCTCTGCCCAAGGCTTTTACTTCGCATCCCAATTCGAAATAGCGGCGTATTTTGTCGTCGGGGAGAATGCCAAAGCAGTCGATTACGGCCAATTTCCCTCCTGCCCAACGTACAACGTCATCCGGGTTTAGTTCTTTATATTGGGCATGAGGTACGGCAAGTATGAGTGCCTCCACGCCCTCAAGTGCTTTGGGGAGGTCTTTTAAAACTTCGAGTTCTTTCAGGTGATTCTGGTTGTGGAAATAACGCTTCCATGAGTGTTCGTTTTCATCCTGAGTGCGGAACTCCCACCATACTTCCACGTAGGGATCGTGCACCTTCATATCAGCTCCCATTTCTGTAAGCCTGCGAACGATGATTTCACTTCCACTGTACCGTGTATCGCCAACGTCTTGCCTGTAACTGGCCCCGCAAAGTAGCACTTCGCTTCCGGCGATGTAACGGCCCATGTTTCGTAAGGCATCCCGGGTAAGTTCTGCCACGTGCAGGCTTCGGGTGTCGTTGATATCAATGGCAGTTGGTGTGATTTTAAATAATTTATCCCCGTCTTCAAATCCCAGGATGTGTTTGTAAGCCCAGTAGCCCAAACCACCGTCTTTGGGCAGGCAATAGCCGCCAATGCCCGGGCCGGGGAATATAATATTGCTGTGGGTAGGTCGCATTTTGATAGCGTTAATAACTTTTATTAAGTCAACACCATTGCGCTCGGCGAAAAGGCTCCATTCGTTGAGAAATGCAAGTATGGTCGCTCTGTATGAGTTTTCAATTATTTTAGTGGTCTCTGATTCTATCGGGCGATCCATCATAGTAAGAGGGTACTTCTTGGTGTTGAGTACTTCATGCAGGAATTTTTCAACACGCTGACGTGCCTCAAGGTTGCAACCCGAAGCCACGCGCCAGAAATCACGGATGCTTGATACATATTCCCTGCCGGGCATCACTCTTTCGAAACTATGAGCAAGCAGCGGTTCTGTTGTAATACCTCTGTTTGCAAATGCTTTTTTCAATATGGGCCATGCCACAAATTCTGTCGTGCCAGGTGCAACTGTGGTTTCAATTAACACCAGGCAGTGAGGAGGTATTTTCTTTCCAATGGTGCGCAGGGTGGCCTCAAGGGCAGCCATGTCGGCAGTCCCTTTACGCATGTTCCCTAATTCAAACTTTGTAAAGTCGCATTGAACATCTACCACCACTACATCGGCCAACTGAAGGCAGTCTTCATTGTAGGTGGCTGTCATCGTCTTTTTTTCGAGAACCACACGGTGGATCAACTCATCCACCTCAGGGTCTTCGGCTTTAACAGGTGATACCCCCTGATTGATTTTAGGAATTTTCCAATAGCTTCGTGTACTCGGCCGCTGGCAGCCAATGACAAATTTCGAATGCTTCCCTTCGCTGTTGCAGGTGTCTGCTACAATGGCCGCCATTACGGCACCTACAAACCCCAGACCCATCACCACTACTATTTCTTTGCCTTCGCTCCGGGCCTGGTCGGCCAAACCCACCAGCCGCCGGTATTCACCTTCATACTCTTCTTTCGTGGGAATTGGAAAGCTTTCTCCCTCCGGACTAACAGAATAGACGAATTTTTTACTTTCTTCCATAAAAATAAAGATTTTGTTGCAGGAATTAAATGATATGAGTTGAAGAGCTAAAGGTATGAAATTTTAAAATACAAATTCACATAAGATATTTATCAAAAAAATTATATCTGTTTATCTGTGTTTTTATGTATAATCTCTTCTATTTGTTTGATATATAATTAATTGAGAAGATGATAATATAAGTCAGAAAAAGCCCCTCCGTGTTGAATGAGGGGCTTGTAATTGTACTTATTTTGCTGGTTCCTCTTAAGACCTGGAAAAAGATTCCGAAAGAGAACTACTTTATCTGACCTGGGCATTGAGTTTGGCGGCAAAAGCTTTCACCAGCCTTTCCATGGCTTTATCAATGGCTGCAGCCGTAAGCGTTTGCGTCAGGTCCTGGAAGGTAAAACTAAGAGCGTAAGATTTTTTCCCTTCAGGTATTTTATCACCTTCGTAGATATCGAAAAGACCAACCTGTTTTAAGATTTTTCCTTCGGTTTGCCATGCAAGGCGTTCTATTTCATCGAATTTTATTTGTTTGTCGAGCAAAAGGGCCAGGTCGCGGCGTGATTCGGGGAAACGGGGTAGTTCTGTATACTCTAAGCGTTGGTTACGAGCTATATCCAAAGTGAGATCCCAGTTTAATGTGGCGACACTGATTTCTTGCTTGATGTCGAACAATTTCAGCATAGTGTCAGAAACCTTTCCAATTATTGCCAGCACCTGCTTCTTATAAGTCAAGCCTATTGCCTGGCTATAGAAGGGCGAGCTGAATTCGCTGTAGCGCAGGTCAGTTAAACGCAAGCCCATGCGACGGAGTACCTGTCGAAGAATAGCATGTACATAATAGAAATCGGCCTGCCTGTTGTCTTTCTCCCAACTTTCGTTTTCTCTGCGCCCGGATGCAACAATAGCTAACCGGTTTTCCTCCGGGTATCTTTGGCTTACTTCGGTATCAATCTGGGTATCTGGCGCAAATTGATAGACTTTACCAAATTCAAAAATCTTCAGATTCTCAATTTGCCGGTTGACATTATGCACAATGTTTTGCAAAAGGCCGGGCAGGAGATCGGCTCGCATGATGTCGAGCTCGCGACTGAGGGGATTGAGGATTTTAACCAACCTTCGGCGGCTTTCTTCATCCCAGATTTCATAAAAGGCCGAAGACGTGAGGCTGTTGTTCATTACCTCATTGAAACCGGCACCAGTGAGCAATCCTGCCACTTCCCAACGCATCAGTTCAGGGTCGGGATGCGTAGAGTAGGAGAGGGAGGTGTGAAGTTCTTCTGAAAAGGAAATATTGTTATATCCGTATATTCTTAAAATATCCTCAATTACATCGGCCTCGCGGGTTACATCGACACGGCAGGTGGGTACTTTAACGCGGATATTGTCTTGGGTTTTCTCTACAATTTCATATTCAAGCAACCTGAGAATATCGGCAACGGTTTCTGAAGGAATTTCAGCTCCTACCAATCGTTTCAATTGCTTAAACCTTAAAACGACTTCAGCCTTATTTACCGGACTGGGATAAACATCCACGATATCAGAAGAAATTTGCCCACCGGCGATTTCTTTAATGAGCAAAGCAGCCCGTTTGAGTGCGTAAAGGGTTATTTCCGGATCGCTTCCTCGTTCAAAACGGAATGAGGCATCAGTGAACAGCTGATGTCTTCTGGAGGTTTTTCTGATGTAGGTAGGGTTAAAGCAGGCGCTTTCGAGGAAAACGTTTACGGTGTTTTCACTTACGCCTGAATGCAGGCCGCCAAAAACACCGCCTATACACATGGGAGCTTCAGTATTGCAAATCATGAGGTCGCCAGAGGAAAGTTTGCGCTCCACACCATCAAGAGTCACAAAAGGGGTTCCCTCCTCCAGTGTTTTTACAATTACTTTTTTCCCGGTAATCTTATCTGCATCGAAAGCATGCAAGGGCTGACCGGTTTCCATCAATACAAAATTGGTTACATCAACCACATTGTTGATGGGGCGAATACCGGCAGCTGTGAGGAGCTCTTTTAGCCATTCAGGTGATTCTCCGACCCGAATACCGGAAAGTGTGACACCGGAGTAACGAATACAGGCTTCGGGTTGTGGTAGTTCAATACTGATTTCAAGGTTTCTGTTGTCTGTTGTAAATTCCTCTACTGGAGGTTTTTGAAAGGCTGCCTGTAATTCGGGCCTGCGAATTTTAATACTGGCAAACAAGTCGCGTGCGACCCCGATATGCGATGTAGCATCGGTTCTATTGGGTGTCAGGCCAATTTCAAATACCCAGTCTTCTTTCAGGCCCAGATAGTGGGCGGCTTCCATTCCAACCGGGGCATCAGGGCTAAGTACCATAATGCCATCGTGAGAAGTACCAATGCCCAATTCATCTTCTGCACAGATCATGCCCTCAGATACTGCTCCCCGAATTTTGGCTTTTTTGATAACGAGGGGTTCGTCTTTTCCATGAAAATAAAGGCTTGTGCCTACAGTAGCCACCAGCACTTTTTGTCCGGCAGCTACATTTGGTGCGCCGCAAACAATAGGAAGTACCTGGCCATTGCCGATGTTCACAGTAGTAAGGCTGAGATGGTCAGAGTCAGGATGTTTTTCACAAGTGATGACCTCTCCGACAACAACACCTTTTAAGCCTCCTTTCACGGATTCTACTTTTTCCAACGATTCTACTTCCAGGCCGCTTTCAGTAAGAAGGGCTGCCATTTCCTGAGGGCTAAGGTCGCAAAGCAGATAGCGCTTCAGCCAATTATATGAAATCTTCATGAGCTGTGCTTTATAGAAGGCGCAAAAGTACGAAAAAGGCCTAACTTATCATTCCCAAAAGGGGATGGTCTTTACGACGACTTGCCACCGCAGTTGCAATACGCTTATTAGCCGGATGGGTCAGGTGAGGGTCTGCATTAAGAATCTTCTCGGCTAATTCTTTGGTCTTGTACAGTAATTCGTTATCCTCCACTATGCTGGCTATGCGCAATTGTTCTGTTCCGCTCTGGCGCGTGCCATTCAGGTCGCCCGGTCCCCTGAGCTTCAAATCCACATCTGCTATTTCGAACCCATCATTGGTTTGTTCCATGGTGCGCAAACGCATCATGGCATCATTCGAAAGTTTTTCTCCGGCAACAAGCAAACAATAAGATTTATCGGCTCCCCGACCAACTCTTCCGCGCAATTGATGAAGTTGGGATAAGCCAAACCGTTCAGCGTTTTCGATTACCATTACAGTGGCATTCGGGACGTCTACCCCCACCTCAATCACTGTGGTTGAAACCATGATTTGGGTTTCTCCTTTTTTAAAACGCTCCATTTCGTATTCCTTGTCCTGCGGCCGCATGCGACCATGCACAATACTTACAGCATACTCAGGCAGGGGAAATTCTCGTGTAATGCTTTCGTAACCATCCATCACATGCTTCAGATCCAATTTTTCCGATTCATCAATCAAAGGATACACTACATATACCTGCCGGCCCATTTTTATTTGCTGCTTCATGAAATGGAATATCTGCAAACGATGACTGTCGGTCAGTACCCGTGTTTCTACCGGTTTTCGGCCAGGTGGCATTTCGTCGATGATGGAATAATCGAGGTCTCCGTATAAGGTCATGGCCAGGGTGCGGGGAATAGGTGTAGCAGTCATTACCAATACATGCGGCGGGACGTCGTTTTTCTGCCAAAGCCGGGCTCTTTGCTCAACCCCAAAACGATGCTGCTCGTCGATAACAACCAACCCGAGATTGGAAAATTGCACAGCATCTTCTATTAAAGCATGCGTGCCTATAAGTATCTGGACTTTCCCTTCCTGAAGACCAGGTAAAATTTCCTGCCGCTCCGATGTTTTTGTGCTGCCGGTTAGTAAACGAATTTCAACGTCCATTTTTCCCAGCATACGGGTAAAAGTTGTATAGTGCTGTTGGGCTAATATTTCAGTTGGAGCCATCAGGCAGGTCTGATATCCGTTGCCAATGGCCATCAGCATAGTCATGAGAGCGACCAGGGTTTTCCCGCTACCCACATCACCTTGCAGCAACCGATTCATTTGATGAGAGCTCTTCAGGTCAGCATAAATTTCTTTAATTACTTTCTTTTGGGCATTGGTTAACGGGAAAGGTAAATGATTGTGATAAAATTCATTGAAGTAGGGCCCCACGCCATGGAAAACATGGCCTTTGCTAAATTTTCGTCTTTGTGTTTTATACTGAAGAATTTCAAGCTGAGCAAAGAAGAGTTCATCGAATTTGAGGCGGGTGCGTGCCTTTTCTAAGATTTCAACATTTTGCGGGAAATGGATTTGCCGCAGCGCTTCAGCCAGAGGAAGTAAATCCAAACGCTGTATAATCCAATCATCCAGTGTCTCAGGTATTTGATTTTCTAAGGTGTCGAGCAAAGTGCGTGTAAGTTTAGCTATCCCTTTGCTGGCTAACCCTCTGGTTTTAAGTTTTTCAGTAGAAGAGTAAACAGGTTGCAAGGCCGAAGCCAGCTCAGCTATTTCTTTGGGGTTATATATTTCCAGTTCAGGGTGTGGAAGGCTATAGCGTCCATTGAAATAATTGAGCTTCCCAAACACAAGATAGTCAACACCGGTTTTTAAGCTTTCTTTTACCCATTTGTGTCCTTGAAACCAAACAAGCTCTAATTCTCCTGTGGCATCCCTCAGCCTGGCCACCAGCCGGGTGTTGTTTCCATTGCCTGCTGTTTCGAGCGAAACAATGCGCCCCACCAATTGGATATAATTCATGTCGGGGCTGAGATCCCTTATGGTGTGTATGACCGTGCGATCGATATAGCGGAATGGGATAAACCAGAGTAGATCGCCAAAAGTGGCAATATTAAGCTCCCGGTTGAGCAGGTCGGAACGAGCGGGGCCTACGCCTTTGAGGTATGCAATAGGAGTTTGCAAGATATTCATCGAATTCAACCGGGTTGTTTTTTGGACGTTGCAAATTTATGATTTACGCGACACAGGAATGGGGATGGCTTTTGCAAATAAATTATATCCTAATCCAGAACATGAATGAAGGATAAAATAACCGTGCAATTCTGGATTATCCCTTATTAAAAAGGAGAGGGATTGTTTGAAAACTGAATTACAGACGTTAACAAAGAGAATTGTGATTGTTCAAAGGTATTTACTCGTATCTCAATGCTTCGATAGGGTCGAGGTTAGCCGCGCGGTTGGCGGGAAGATAACCCGAGATGATTCCTACAATAAAGCATAGAGCCACACCCAATATCATCCATGCCCAGGGAATGATAAACCGACTTCCGATAAGATGGGCCACGAGGTTTCCAATGGCAATTCCGAGGATAATACCCAGGAACCCGCCCAGTTGACCAATGACAATGGCTTCGGTGAGAAACTGGTTGCGAATGGTACGTTTATTAGCTCCAATGGCCTTTCGGGTACCAATTTCACGTGTGCGTTCGGTAACTGAAACAAGCATGATATTCATGAGCCCAATGGCTGCGCCCGCCAGAGTAATGAGTCCAATGATGGTAGCTGCCAGCGAAATGAGTCTGGTGTTTTCGAGCATCATGTTAACAAAGCTGTCGCTTCGCACTATGCTGAAATTGTCGTTTTGTCCCAATTTAAGCTTCCTGATTTGTCGAAAAAGACCAGTTGCTTCACCCATGGCCGCATCCAACAAAGTGGCATTGCTTACCAATACATTAATATTGAAAGATTTGTCGTTAAGCGAATAGCGTTGTCGGGCATTATTGATAGGGATATATACATTTCTATCACCACTGAAGCCAAAGCTGGAGCCACTTTTTTTCAATACTCCCGCCACAATATATTTGCCTGGCCCAAGGGTTATCATTTCACCAGTTGGATCATTAATCCCGGGAAAGAGATTTTGGGCAACTTCATACCCTAAAATACATACATGGCTCCCTGAGAGAACTTCGTCGGGAGTGAAGCTTCGCCCTACCGCCAGTTCTTCTCCGGAGGTAAGCAGATAGTTTTCATCAATCCCCGACACTCTCAAATTGGGGTTGGTCTTTCTACTCCGATATACCGCCGTTGTGCTCCAGGAGACCTGTACCGAAACAGAAACCACACTGGGGAAGGAAAAATTCTCTTTAAACTGCTTGGCCTCCATCCAACTAATTGCCTTGTAATCGCTACCTCGTCCTTGATCAGCCTGCAATGAACGGTTGCGAATAGTGATTGTATTGGCACCCATTCGCATGAAGTTTTCTTCAAAAAAATTCCTTACTGCATCGATCGAGGTAAGTATGCCCACAAGGGCCATGATACCAAAAGCTATTATAGAGACTGTAAGGATAGTACGTAGCATGTGGCTGCTAACCGACTTAAGTGCAATACGTATGTTTTCAGTAAATACTGTGTTTTTGAGTTTCATGGCTGTCAGATCTTGTTTTTTAGTGGCTGGAGTCGGTTTTTTTGCCAAAAGCCAAATCTCCCGCATCGCCTAATCCCGGTACAATGTAGGCCTGGGCTGTCAGTTCGTCGTCAATGGCCCCTGTCCATAGAGTGTAATCTTCCGAGGGAATATTTTTGCGTAAATAATCAATACCTTCCTGGGAAGAAATGAGCGTGACAATATGCGTGTGTTTGGGCCTCCCATGATTCAGCAATTCTCGGTAGCAGATAACCATACTTGCACCTGTTGCTAACATCGGGTCGCACAAAATCAGAATCTTGTCGTCGAGGTCAGGCACCGAAGCATATTCCATTTCAATATGGAAATCTCCGTCACGGTCGTATTTGCGATAGGCAGAGATAAAAGCGTTTTCAGCATGGTCGAAAACATGCAGTATGCCGTGGTGCATGGGTAGCCCAGCACGTAATATGCTGCTTATTACCACTTTATCATCAATAATCGGGACATCCGCACTTCCTAAGGTGGTGGTAACCTCTACGGTTCGATACTTCAATTTTTTACTTATTTCGAACGCAAAGAGCATGGCTGCTCGTTCCATGTTGATGCGGAAACGCATACTGTCCTGCTGGATGCCGGCGTCGCGCATCTCATAAATGTACTGGTTGAGAACCGAATCTTGTTTACCTAAGACATATACCATGCTACCTGACTTTTCGGTAAAGATACTTGTTTTTGTTTCAATTTGCTCCATAATTAGGTTGATGATTATTTGTTAAGTAGTTTTAGTATTGTTTTCGTTACCTTGCTGTATCTATTGAGCTCTACCATTGGATAGTAAAAGGTTTCAGCTCCAAAACTGGAATAAAAACGGGCCAGGTTTGGATTTTGGCTGCCCTCAAAATCTAAAATCTGCACATCATCTGTTTTTTGATGAATAACATGGTCAATCAGAAAATGCATAGCCCCGCTTTGTCTGCCCTGTTCATTTACTGCCGACAGGAGTAATATGCTTCTTTGGTGGCTGAGGGCAAAAAAAGCCGCTGCACATAGCTCATTGGAAGGAGTGTATGCAGCATAGGAAATACCTGACGCACGGTGAAGCAGTGTATGCATAAGGTGAACCAATTGGCGATAATCTTTATCCGACCATTGTTTTATTTCATTGCCTTTCGCCTCTCTGAAAAGCGCAACAATGTCTTCAGGTTTTATCCATAGACTTACGGTTAATCCCAGTTTTTCTGCTTTTAGTATATTTCTTCGGGTGTTTTCGGAATATTTTTTTCTGATATCATCCAGAGGGCGAAGTAGATTCAGCTCAATGTTGGGGAGCAGGCTAACACTTACCTGTTTGCTGTTTTTTACTTTATTGTGCCGATTAAGGTTAAAACGGCCATAGCGTATGTACGAAGGAATTGCATGCAAAAAGGCTTCCACTTTGTTTTCATCAAGCCGGCCTGAACTAATTACTCCCAATTGTTGTACAAAACGTGGCTGAAAGATATAACTGATTCCTATTTTGGATTTTACAGGTAAGGGGAAGACAGTTTCGTAATCGCCTTCTACGAGAGCCTCCCAACCATAGGCTACCACATCAAGATACCACGAAAAGCTGTAAACATTCCCGTTGAAAGCAGTTTGAATGCAACGGTCCCATTTGGTTTTATCAATTTCGTTGTATCTGAGGTGTCTAATGGTCATGGGTTTAAAAGGTCTTTTCCAATATCGCGTCTGAAGTATTTTCCCTGAAATTGAATTTTTTCAGCGTTACTGTAGGCAATTTCCAGCGCCTGAGGTAAGCTACTACCAAGTGCACTCACGGCTATGACTCTGCCCCCTGCAGTAACCAAAGTGTCGTCCTTTAGACGAGTTCCGGCATGGAAAAGGTTACACTTTTTTATATTTTCGAGACCCGTAATGGGAAACCCTGTATTGTAATTTCCCGGATATCCTCCTGAGACTATCATGACACAGGATGCAGCATCGGGCAAAATTTCTACTCTGTAATTGTTTAATCCTCCGTGTGCAGCTTTTAGCATCATCTCTACCAGGTCGCTTTTCAGTCGAGGCATAACAACTTCGGTTTCAGGGTCTCCCATTCTTACGTTGTATTCTATTACGTAGGGATTTCCGGCCACGTTCATCAATCCGAAAAAGATAAACCCCACGTAGGGTATTCCTTCGGCTGCGAGCCCTTCCACTGTCGGCTTTATGATTTTTTCTTCTACTTTGTTCATAAATACACTGTCGGCAAAAGGCACAGGCGACACTGATCCCATGCCTCCCGTGTTAGGACCGGTATCCCCTTCACCTATGCGTTTGTAGTCTTTTGCTTCTGGAAGCAGCACATAGTTTTTTCCGTCGGTTAGCACAAACACCGATAATTCAATCCCGTCGAGGTATTCTTCAATGACTACCCTTGCAGAAGCCTCACCAAAACGCCTGCCTATGAGCATGTCTTTTAGTTCGTTGGCAGCAGTTTCAAAATCTGATGTAATGATTACGCCTTTACCGGCAGCCAGTCCATCTGCTTTCAGTACATAAGGAGGATTCAGCGTGCGTAAGAATTGAAGCGCTTCTTCGTATCGCTCCGCTGTAAATGTTTGGTAAGCGGCAGTGGGTATATGATGCCGTTGCATAAAGGCTTTTGCAAAATCTTTCGACCATTCGAGCCGGGCACCATCCAGGGTCGGTCCGATAAAGGCTATGTGTCTGAGTTCAGGCAGTGCCTGCATTTTATCTATTAAACCTGCTGCCAGGGGGGCTTCAGGACCTACTACCATCATTTCAATATTTTCCCTGAGTAGAAATGCGGCCAGTGCATCAGGATTGTTTATATTGATATCCACGTTGGTTCCAAACTGTGATGTTCCCGGGTTGCCTGGTGCGATAAATAGCTGAGTGCATAATGGGCTTTGTGCCATTTTCCAGGCTAAGGCATGCTCGCGTCCACCGTTTCCAATTAAAAGCAAGTTCATGGGAAAAAATTATGATTGGATTTTTAGTTTATTGAGTCATTGTTTTGGAGATGCTATTCCATAAAAGCTCAGCACTGCGATCCCAGGAGAAGAGGCGGGCTCTTTCGAAACCCCGTCCAATGAGCGATTGGCGTAAATTTTCGTCGTAATAGAGTTGTTGCATAGCGGTTGCTATCGTTACTGGGTCGTAAGGGTTGGCCAGCAGCGCTGCGTCGCCTGCTACCTCGGGCATAGATGTAACATTCGATGTGATGACAGGAACACCACTTTGCATGGCCTCAATGATAGGGATGCCAAATCCTTCAAAAAAAGAAACATAAGTCAGGGCAAAGGCTGAAGCTGTGAGCCGGTGAAGAGTATCATCCGAAACCCGTCCGGTAAATACCACATCCTTTTTATACTTCATTTTATCGAAGGAAGTTTGCAATTCGTGTGTCCACCATTGCCTGCCTCCGGCTATGAGAAGCTTATGAGAACTCCCGGTTTGGATTTTAAAAAGGTCGAAGGCGGTAAACAGGTTTATCAGGTTCTTGCGTGGATGCAACGACCCAACAAATAAAAAGTAAGGTTTTCCCTCAGAATAATTCTGCCGCGTATGCTCAATTTCATCCCGGCTGAGGGGACGAAATCCTTCGGATGCTCCGTTATAAACAACGTCTATTTTTTCGGGGTTTATGCTATACTGAAGTGATATATCTTGTCGGGAATATTCCGAAACAGTAGCAATACGTTTGGCCTTGCGAGCGAAGCGTTTAAAAAAGAAACGGTAGTAGTTTCGGGCGAAAAAAGGCAAGTCGCCGGGCCTGTGCTCAAAATTCAGGTCATGAATAACCGCCAGGGTAGGGATGTGGGCAGAGAGTGAGACATATCCATCAGGAGAGAGGAAGAGATCGGGTTTGTAGCGATGCATGATCCAGGGCAGCGAAATTTCAAACCAGATTAAAAACAAAAGCGGATGCCGGGCCTGCGGAAAGGCTACTACCGGTGTTACGTTAGGTCCGTAAATATACGTCGGATGATATTGACGGTCAAACACAAAAATGAATTCATGTTCTGGATGGTTTTTCACAATGCGGCTCAGGGTTTCGTGTGAAAACCAACCTATGCCGTCGAGCCGGCCGGGTAAGAGCAATCGGGTATTAACTAATATACGCAAGATTAGTTTATTGTCTGGTGCAAAATTAACAAAGCATTTCCAATGGGCAGGCCAACCTTCTTTTTTTACCTTTGCAGCGATGCAGAAAAAGTTTTTAGAGAATTTAGGACTGCTGCTTTTGGCCAATCTCCTTATAAAGCCTTTCTGGATTTTAGGGATTGACCGTAATGTGCAAAATCTGGTAGGACATCAGGAGTATGGCTTTTACACGGCAGTGCTCAATTTGAGTTTCCTTTTAAATATTTTGCTCGACTTTGGCATTACCTCATTTAATACCCGAAACATTGCCCAAAATGAGCATTTACTTTCCAAGCACTTGTCGGGTATTGTATTGCTGCGTTTTGTTCTGGCCGTTTTCTACATGATTGTTTTGTTAAGTGTAGGCGCTATTATTGGCTACGACAAACAGCAGATGAGTATTTTGGTGTTGGTTGGAATTAATCAGTTTTTACTTTCGTTTTTATTGTATCTCAGAAGCAACATCTCGGGTTTGCTCATGTTTAAAGCCGAGAGCCTTCTTTCAGTACTCGACCGGGTGGTGATGATTATTATTATAGGCATTATGCTGGTTGTTGATTCGTTAAGGGTCAAATTCAGAATAGAATGGTTTATCTATGTTCAGACCTTGGCCTATCTTATTTCCAACGCTGTGGCTGCTGCCCTTTTGCTCAGAAAATCAAGAATCAAACGGCTTAACTGGAATCCTTTGTTTTTTTGCCTTATCCTGCGTAAAAGCCTTCCTTTTGCTTTGTTAGCAATACTCATGGCTACTTACAATCGCATCGATCCGGTGCTCATTGAGCGATTATTGCCTGAGCCTATTGGCGACCATGAAACCGGAATTTATGCTACTGCCTTCCGCCTTCTCGATGCATTGAATATGATTCCTTACCTGTTTTCAATTCTGTTATTGCCTCTTTTTGCCTCAAAACTTAAACAAAAGGTGGATGTAGTCTCTCTGGTAAAAACCTCATTTTCCCTGTTATTTGCCTTCTCTGTTTTAGTTGCCTCCACCGCACTTATCTATTCCCGTCCGATGATGTCAATGCTTTATCCACAGGATGTATTTGAAAGTTCTTTGGATTTTATTTATCGGCTTCAAGCCTCCTCTTTTATATTTACCATTCTCATGTTTGGTTTTATAGCCATCAGTACTACCTACGTATTCGGCACCCTATTAACGGCGAATGGCAACCTGGTTTACCTTAATCTGACAGCTGCCGCAGGGGTACTCATCAATCTAAGCCTTAATTTCTGGCTTATTCCTCATATGAGAGCTTCCGGGGCGGCCATTGCCAGTCTGACGTCTCAAACCTTTACTGCTTTGGTCCAGGTGTGGCTCGCATTACATATTTTGAAACTAAACATTGAAAAGAACTACCTGGTACGTCTCCTATTATATTTGCTTTTTATTGCACTCAGCTCTCTACTTGTTTATGGTTTGTTTAGAGATGATTTAATAATGGGCATTATCCTATTCTGGATAATCGGTGGGTTGGTGGCCATCCTGCTTAAGCTAATAAATATACAAGAATTATGGGAGATTTTTACTTCGAAATCGGCATAAGGATTTTTGCATAGGGGCTTTTTTAAGCTTCATATTATTTTTTTTGTACTTTTGGCCAACCGAAAAATGTCTTTCAAAGCCCCATTTATGAGCCAACCCACGGAAGAAAAAGACGTATTCAACTCGGAAAGGTTATTCATTTTCCTTTCCTATTGGGGTAAACCTCTTGCCATTATTGGCATTATAACCATGTTGGCATCTATTATTTTTTCTTCTTCCTACTTCATAAAGCCAAAGTATAAATCAACACTCATCATGTATCCGGTATCGACGAGTTCGATATCGAAGGCATTACTGAGTAATACCTATGGTTTGAAACAGGATGTATTAGAGTTTGGAGCTGAAGAACAGGCTGAGCAGATGCTGCAGATACTCAATAGCAACCTGATTCGCGACCGTATTATTCAGAAATACGACCTGATGAACCATTATGGCATTAAACCTAATGCCAAATACAAGATTACCCGGCTTTATAAAGAATACGAGAGTAACATTACCTTCCGTCGAACGGAAAACATGGCCATTAAGGTCACAGTTCTTGACACAGACCCTCAGACGGCTGCTGATATTGCCAACGATATTGCCGCTCTGTTCGATTCGGTGAAAACAGCCATGCAAAAAGATAGGGCACTCAAAGCCTTTAGAATTGTAGAATCCGAATATCTTCGCAAGCAGGCCGACATTAAACAAATGGAAGATTCATTGGTAAAGCTCAGGGAACTGGGCGTTTTTGACTATGAATCGCAAACAGAAATGATTAACCAGCAGCTGGCCATCGAAATTGCAAAAGGCAATACTCGCGGAATTAAAGCATTGGAAGACAAACTGGCCATTTTGGCTAAATATGGGGGCGCTTATGTTTCTATTCGCAATCAGCTCGAGTTTGAGAAAAAGCAATTGAGCGACCTGAAGGCTCGTTACGAAGAGGCACGTGTCGATGCTTTTGAAGCACTGCCCCAGAAGTTTATTGTTACCACAGCTTATAAAGCCGAGAAAAAATCTTATCCCATCCGATGGCTTATCGTGACCTTAGCTGTTTTTTCGGCTTTGTTCCTCTCTGTTTTAGTTATTGTTATCCTCGAAAACTTTACACACTTTAAATTCAAAAAAAAAACTTTTCCCTCAGCAACCCATTCCCCCTGACTTTTGAAGAAAAATCAATAGCTCTATATAAAAATTCTAAGTCCTACATTCTTAATCTAATCCCTGAACCCCTATCGCTTAACCTACAAACCATGGAGAAATATTTCAGAAACTTGAATCTGCTGGAAATACTGATGAAGTGGAAGATGCACCTGGGGATAATCACCTTGGTTGCCATTGTGTTATCTTTTATTTTCACAGGCCCGGCTTTTATTAAACCCCGTTTCAAGTCGACGGCTATACTTTATCCTTCCAATATTAAAGAATACTCGGATGAAAGTCTTACCGAGCAGATGCTCCAAATCATGCAGTCGACCGATATCCGCGATAGCCTGATCAATAAGTTTGATCTGATTGAGCATTATAAGATTGATACTACCAAAAAATATTGGAAATCAGCTTTATACTGGACATACAGCCGTAATGTAAAGATTGGGAAAACTCCCTATGAAGCAGTCCAGATTGATGTTTATGATATTGATCCCTATGTGGCCTGCGACATGGTGAATGCCATTATTAAATACTACGACCGAAAGATAGCCAACCTACACAATACGAAATTCAACGAGGTCGTCTCCATGTATGAAAGATACCTCAACCGTAAATCCCGCGAACTGGATTCATTACAGAATCGCATGCGCTATCTGAGTACTGAATATGGACTTCTTGAATATGAATACCAGACCCAGCAGGTAATGAAAGGGGTTTTAGGCACTATTGATGGAAACGGCAGGGTAAACCGTGCGGAAGCCGAACGTCTGCGCAAAAACATGGAAATGTACGGTGGGGAAATGGTGATGCTTCAAGAACTTATCAAACAAGAGGCTGCCAATTATGCATTGATTAAAAAAGATTACGACCGGGCATGGATGGATCATGACCGTCGATTTACCTATTCCAATATTATTAGCCATCCTCAGGTGGCCGATAAAAAATCAACCCCTATCCGTTGGGTTATTGTACTCATTTCTACGGTAAGCGCCCTTTTCCTTTCTATCCTTGTAATAGGAATTGTAGAAAACTCCCGGCCTGCAACCCCAAAATCTTAATTGCGGGAATTCACTAAATGACTGAAAAGGACATGAAAGCTGCCATCGAAAAATATAAGCTAAAATGGCTATACCTCGTCCTTGGATTGTTTATAATCTACAACACCTATTTAATCACAAAAGAGCTCTATTGGGCAATGGCACTGCCTGCTGCCCTAGCATTATTATTGTTGTATTTTTTTGCTTTTGATAAGATAATTCTTCTGGTAGCTTTCGTAACTCCGCTTTCCATTACACTCAAAGACTACGAGCTGAGCGCTGCTATCTCCCTCCCATCAGAAATTCTTTTGGTGGGTCTTTTAGTATTCTTTATTATCAAACTGTTCTATGAGAGGAATTTGGAGCTATCATACCTGAAACATCCTATTAGCATTGCCTTAATGGTGCACCTTTTGTGGATGTTAATTACTTCCCTTACCAGCGAACTTCCTTTGGTTTCGTTCAAGTACCTGCTTAGTCAGCTTTGGTTTATTGTTCCTATGTATTTTATGGGGGTGTTGCTTTTCAGATACGAAGCCAATATTCGCCGATTCATTCGGGCCTATGTGTTTAGTCTCTTAATTGTAGTAATTTATACTACCATCAGGCACGCTCAGGTGGGTTTCGATGAAGACATTGGGCATTGGGTAATGGACCCCTTTTATAATGACCACACAGCTTATGGTGCTGTTACCGCACTTTTTATTCCTGTTGTATTTGCTTTGGCCCTCGACCGAGCCCATGGCCGTTTCTGGCAGATTTTTGCCATGGTAGCCACCGCTATGCTTGTTATGGCGCTTTATCTTTCATTTAGCCGGGCCGCCTGGATTGGTCTGATTTTTAGTATTGTAGTGTTTTTACTTATCCTTTTTAAAATTCCCTTTCGCTGGGTGTTTTTTACAGGAGTAGGTATTGTAGGTTTCTTTTTTGCCTTTCAACAGCAAATACTCGATAAACTCGAAAAAAACAAACAGGACTCCTCGGCTAATTTCATTGAGCACGTGCAATCTATTTCGAATATTTCGACGGATGCTTCCAATCTTGAACGAATTAATCGTTGGCAGTCGGCCTTGAGGTTGTTCAAAGAAAGGCCGGTTTTGGGTTGGGGGCCGGGTACGTATCAATTTACCTATGCTCCTTATCAGTTATCCAAAGAAAAGACCATCATAAGCACCAATGCCGGAGACAGAGGCAATGCCCATAGCGAATATATTGGTCCATTGGCTGAAAGAGGTTTGCCAGGCACCCTGATAGTGTTGGTAATCTTTGGTTTGTCCATTTATTACGGATTTCGCGCTTATTACAAGGCAACGGAAAAGCACCATCGCCGCCTGGCCATCGGACTTATTTTAGGTTTGGTGTCGTACTACGTCCATGGGGTAATGAACAACTTCCTCGATACCGACAAATTAAGCGTCCCGATTTGGGCTTTTTTTGCCATGATTGTATCCCTCGATCATTATTATAGTGGTAGAAAAAATATTGCGGGTAAAATCCCCCAAGATTAATTATGGTATTTTTGCCCGAAAATTGATAACCCGTGAAGCACTTGCGGATATTCGCTTTTGGAATGGTTTTGTTGATCTTTATTTCCATTCCCTTGGGATGCAGGATGAGCTATTCTTTCACCGGTGCATCCATTCCGGTTCAGGCTAAGACCATTTCTATTGAGTACTTCCCTAACCAGGCGCCCATCGTAGTACCCACCCTGAGCCAGGTACTTACCGATGCTCTTCGCGACCGATTTACGACTCAAACCCCTCTAAACCTTATTCCTCGTGAGGGTGATCTTCAGATCGAAGGTGCTATCACGGGTTATTCCACTCAGCCTGTTGCAATTCAAGGTAACGAGCAAGCTGCCCTCAACCGGCTTACCATCACTGTTAGAGTAAAGTTTACCAACAAGTTTGATGAAAAAGCCAATTTTGAGCAAAATTTTTCCCGATTCGAAGATTATCCCTTTACGGCCAACCTTAATACGGTACAAGACGGTTTGATTCAGCAGATTGTTGATGCTTTGGTAGATGATATTTTCAACAAAGCCGTTGTAAACTGGTAAGACTATGACAAGGGAAGAGTTTACCGCATTTCTTCAAAATCCTGCGGCTATGCGCGAGGAACATATAGGTGAACTGGCCACTGTTTTAGGCCATTACCCTTACTGCCATTCGGCCCAAATGCTCATGGTGGCTGCACTCAAGGCAGGAGGCGATATACGATACCACAACCGTTTGAAGGTTTCGGCAGCCTATGCCATCGACCGCGGAGTATTGCGCAGATTGATACAACTGATTGAAGAAGATTTGCACCGCAAACCTAAAGTTGAAACAACTGAAACGCCTTTAGCCCCATCACCGGTATTGCCTCCGGTAGTTGAGCAAAAATCCGTTCCCTCGCCAACTTCTGAAATCTTATCCCCAAAAGAACAAAAGAAGCAGGAACTGCTTCACAGCATTGAGAAAAAACTTGAGGAATTGCGCAGGCAGCGTGAAGAAGCCGAACGATTGACTCAGGAAGCCTTGCAGGCTGCAAAATCTCTTCCTGAGGTGAAAACGCCTGCTTCTCACTTCGAGCAAAAAGCATCGAATACCTCTTCTCCGGTCAATCCAGAGGCAGCCGCTAAACCTGATAAGGAAGAAAATCCCACCCTCTCAACAGGGCCTTTGTCTGAGCCTCTTCCCTGGGAACAAACAGATAAACCTATTTACAATCCCCTTACTGAGCTTGTTATCGATTCGGAAGAGCAGACACAAGAGGAAATACAAGGGGGAGGGTTGCAGGCTAAACTTGCCCTCATTGATCGTTTTATCCGCGAAGAACCGCGTATCGATCGCAATAAGCCTGTCTTTTTTAATCCGGATGAACAAGCCGAAAAAAGCACCCATCTCCCCGACGAAGTAGTTAGCGAAACCCTCGCCAAAATCTATCTTTCTCAGGGTAAAAAAGAGAAG
>DDBO01000074.1 GCA_002332755.1 Bacteroidales bacterium UBA2030
GAGATGAAGAGGCTTATTTGTATTGGGTGATGAAAATTCGATAATGATTGGAAGCTCCTGCGTCTCCTTTGGCAACAGGCCATAGGAGGTTTGCATGGCATTTTCTCGTACAAAATCCAACCAATATTCGTCTTTAAGGGTAAGATTTAAAAATCCTTTTACAACATTGAAGTGGCTTATTTCTGACAGATGATTCTTAAGCCAATCGCCTATTTCCTGTCCTATTTGATCGGGAGATTTGCGAGCAGCCTTAGCCAACGGAAAAACTACCAAGGTATAATCGCCTTCAAATTCCTTTTTAGTTTTATTGATTATAAAAGAGTCAGGCTCAACTACAATGCTATAAAGATTTTCAACGGCAGAGGCGGCTGCCCGGGCAAGTTTTTCGATAAACATGGAGAAATCAATTTTCAGAAACGGGTGGCAAAATTAGGAATTTTCGTCGGGAGCCCAGCGGCATGTTGACAAACCTTGATTAATGGCAGCTATAATGTCTCCGGTGCTTTCCCAGGTATCAATCAAACTTTTGTAATATTCAGCCGAGGCCTGAGGTATCTTTCCTTCTTCTATCTTTTTAGGGATCTTAGCCTTTATTTTATCCCTTAAATGATTAATTTTTTCTTCAATAATCATGACCTTGGAAATATTTGCCTGATGGTAATCACCGTTGAGGTGTTGCTCGAGTAAAGAAAAGGCTCCATTTACCAGATCAGAGAGTTCAATAAGGTTTTGGTATTGTTTTGGCGTAAACCAGACTTTTGACTCTTCCTTTTCTTTGAGAATGACAAGCATTTTTCGCAGAATACGTGTTATTTGGATGAGGTGATCAGCCGTAAGCAGCATAAATTGGTGCCTGATACGCCCCTGTTGACTTAATTCAGCGATTGAGAGCTTTTGTAAGTAAGTATCTGTTAGTTGCTGGGATTTCTGGATTTCACCAGTTAAAAACTGAAAGTTTTGCTGCAAATGGTCAGATTCTTCCGGGTCGCGGGTAATAAGTAGGCGGGAGGTGAGCCGGCTTAAAGAAGCAACCATGGATGCCAGATGAGCCAGCTCATTTTTGGCTTGAAGTAAGGAAAATTCGGCTGTGGAAATAATATAATTACTACTGAATTTCAAAGCTTTTGTTTTATGGGAATTTTCATTCACCAGAGCTGTCACAGCCAGGTGCATTTGGGGAATAAAACTTATCCAAAGAAAAGCAAGCGCCAAATTAAAGGTGGTATGGAAGGCTGCCAAACCCACCGGAATCATCAATGCGGAAGGAATATTTAGTAATGATAGCAGTTCTGTTAAACCCTGGATAACATATTGAAAAATAAAAAGTACGATTACAACACCACTGAGATTAAATAGAAAATGCGAGAGAGCTACGCGTTTTGCACGGTAATCACCAACAAGGGCAGCCAGGTTGGCTGTTATTGTTGTTCCAAGATTTTCACCTACAACCATAGCTACAGCCAAAGGAAAAGAAATGCCTCCAGTGCCTGCAAGAGCGAGGGTAAAGGCCATCATAGCACTCGAGGATTGAAGGAGGGCAGTAATGACAAATCCGATGAAGCAGAAAAGAAGAATATGCTGAAATTCGGTTCCTCCGGCATTTTTAAGGAAATTAGCAATAAATGGATTTAAAGTGAGCACGGTGGCCTGATTTTTAATAAATTCCATGGCTACAAAGAACAAGGCCAACCCTATTATGAACTCTCCTGTAAATTTTCTTTTTTCATTTTTAGAGAAGAGGAAAAAAAGGCTAAAAGCTACCAATGGCAAGGCAAGCATGGTTGGATCGAACGAAAAGCCGAAAAGAGCCAGCAACCAGGATTTAAGAGTAGTGCCAATATTTGCTCCCATTATCATGGCAAAAGCTTCACGAAAGCTGAGCAATCCTGCACCTGAAAGGCTGACAAGCATAACCGTAACGGCCGATGAAGACTGAATAGCCGCCGTGATGCCTAAGCCCGACAATACCCCTCTAAATGAATTCTGTGCCAGGCGCGAAATAATCATTCGCATGCCCTGTCCGGCAATTTTTTGTAATGCCTCTCCCATTAATTTAATAGAGAATAGGAAAAGACCGATGGCCCCCAAAAGAGCCAAAACAGTATATGTACTTTTCCAAAATACCTCCATCAGATTTTTTTTGCAAAACAATGAAAAAAATCAGCCTGAAGGACAGGCAAATGGAAGAATTAAAGATTATTTAAAGAAAGGAAACCCTTACAAAGAATTTAAATGTTGAAGGTGATGTTCTTTAAAATGAAGCAATGAGGGTAAAACGAGGTGAGCGATGGCGAAGCGAGGGTCGGTTTGCAAAGATGCTTCTGGCACAGCCACTACTCGCATTCGTGCTGCCCTGGCGGCAATCACTCCGTTGAGAGAATCTTCAAAAACCAGGCATTGCTCAGGTTTTATCTTCAGATATTCAGAAGCAGTAAGAAAAATCCCAGGATGGGGCTTACCATATTTTTTATATTCAGCACTGTGTATTACTTCAAAATGATGACTAATTCCCAACTTTTGCAGCGCTGCATTGATTACTTCCATTTTCGACGCAGATGCCAAACCCACTTTGATCCCACGGGACCTGAAAAAATGTAAAATATAAATATAACCAGGCATACCTTTACCTTTTTCAGCAATCAACCTGATTACCTTCTCCTGAATCTGTTGGGTTAATTTTTCTGGGTTTGCAGTTGCACCAGGAAACATATTCAGAATATATCTTACAGACTCGTCCACCCGCATGCCTTTCACTTTCATGCAAGCCTCGCGGGTAATTGTTATTCCACTGCGGGCAAAAACGGCCATTTCGGCTTCTTCCCACAGGGGTTCTGAGTCGATAAGTAAGCCATCTAAATCGAAAATAACTGCCTGAATATCGTTCATTTTAAATTTTCAAAAGTTTAAGTCTTTCGAAGGCCTCGTTTATAACGCTGCGAGGGGCAGCAATATTCATTCTCATAAAACCGGCTCCGCCAGGCCCAAACTGATCTCCCCGGCTCAGACCTAATCCACACTCTTCGATAAGTTTCCGGTTTAATACTTCGGCTGAGAAGCCAAGTTTTCGAAAATCGAGCCAAAGCAGATAGGTTGCCTCTGGCTCTGACATACTGAGCCAAGGAAATTCATTACTTAATCTATATTCAATAGATGTTACCGTTGCATTGAGATAGCTTAATAGCTCATCCAGCCAGGCTTCTCCCCCTCTGTAAGCAGTTTCAAAGGCTACCTGGCCCAATACATTGCCCATTTGCATATGCAGGCGCTGTAGTGTTTGGTTGTATTGTTCTCTCATCGAAGGGTTGGAAATGAGGACGGCACTCGTGGAAAGTCCAGCCAGATTAAAAGTTTTGCTGGGAGCGTAGCAGGTAATCAAATAAGGAGCTAATTCCGGGCAGGCTTTAATCAAAGGCGTGTGTCGATGCCCACCGAGCATCAAATCGGAATGGATTTCATCAGAAACAACTATTACCTGATTTTCAAGGCATAACCGGCCAAATTTTTCAAGCTCTTCTTCAGTCCAGGCTCTCGAAACAGGATTGTGGGGATTAGATAATATAACCATTCGAACCTCTTTCAATTGTTTCGCGAGCTTGTCGAAATCCATGTGGTAGCGTCGGCCTTCATACACCAACTCGTTCCAGATCACTTGCCTCTGGTTTTGTAAGGGAACTTCGAAAAAAGGATGATAAACAGGGGGCTGAATCAGTATCTTATCTGTTTTGCCGGTAAATGCTTCAATTAGAACCACCAGTGCAGAAACAATACCAGGACTGAAGCACACAGACGATGTATCGAAACTGACTCCATGTCTGCGCTGAAGCCAGGTGGTAATGGCATCTGCAAATCCTTCACTGCGGAATGAATATCCCAAAATTCCATGTTCAATCCTTCCTTTAAGTGCTTCTGCTACACATGGAGGCATGGCGAAATCCATGTCAGCGACCCACATAGGAATTACACCGGCCTTTCCGAACACTTCCTTACGCAGGTCATATTTTACGCTATTTGTCCCCTCTCGATTAATTAGATGGTTAAAATTAGCCATATCGTTTGCTTAGATAAAATGAGGGCAGAGTAGAATAACCCTGCCCCAAACCTTTTATAGAGATTTTTATAAGGTTTATTCTCCTTTGTAGAATGGTAATTTTACAACCACTGCTTTGAGAAGTTTACCCCTTACTTCTATGAAAATCTCGGAGCCAGGGTTAGACAATTCAACGGGTACATATCCCATTCCTATTGGTTTATTGAGCGAAGGTGACATTGTACCCGAGGTAACTTCGCCAATTTTGTTGCCCTGGGCATCGCATATGCTATAATGTTGACGAGGAATCCCTTTATCGATCACTTCAAAACCTACAAGTTTTCTCTTGAGTCCTTCCTGCTTTTGCTTTAGCAAGAATTCCTTGTCGATGAAGTTTTTTTCTGGAGTAAATTTAGTTATCCAACCTAAACCGGCTTCCAGGGGTGAAGTAGTGTCGTCTATATCGTTTCCATAAAGACAAAAACCCATTTCGAGGCGAAGTGTATCGCGGGCGCCTAAACCTATTGGTTTTATTCCAAAATCAGCACCGACCTCAAAAACGGCATTCCAAATTTTTTCAGCATCCTCATTGGCCATGTAAATTTCGCAACCTCCTGAACCTGTATAGCCGGTTGTTGAGAGTATCACGTCTTTTACCCCTGCAAACTCCAATTTTTTAAAGGTGTAATACTCCATGTTTTCAATCGGCTCCGGAGTCAATTTTTGAATGGCTTTTAAAGCGAGAGGGCCTTGAATAGCTAATTGTGCAATTTCATCCGAAGCGTTGTAAACCTCTTTTCCAACTACCATACCCATTTTTTCTGCATGCTGGCAAACCCAATTCCAGTCTTTTTCTATATTCGCCGCATTTACTACTAACAGGTATGTCTCGGCATTTATCCGATAGACCAATAAATCGTCAACTATTCCTCCTTTGCCATTCGGAAAACAGCTGTATTGAACTTTTCCATCGTAAAGTTTCGATACATCGTTAGAGGTTATGTATTGCACTGAATCGAAGGCTTTGGCACCCTTAACCCAAATTTCTCCCATGTGAGAAACATCGAAAACACCCACTCCTTTTCTCACGGTAAGATGTTCGGCAATAAGGCCTTCGTATTGCACTGGCATATTGAATCCGGCAAAGGGAACCATTTTGGCACCCAGAGCTATATGGAATTTTGTAAAAGCGGTGTTTTTAAGCATGATAGATTTTTTTGGTTTTTGAAATTCGAATTAGGAATAAGTGTGGCAAAAGTATCGAATTAATAATATTTCCAAATCATCGGTTTAGCAAAACGGGCCTGAAACCAGGATAATGGTAGATATTCCAGAAAGTATTTACATAACCGTCGTTATTCTTGTTTTTAAACTGATATTGTGATAGAATGCCGTTAATACGAATATTCTCCAAACAGGGTAAAAAGTTTTTGCCCTCCATCATCAAAGAGTGACCCGCAAACCACATCATATCAAATCCAGTCATGGCCAAATCGTCGGGTTCACTATTGAAACGGTCATGATATTTTCCAACAAATCCCTGGACAGCTAATGAGGTATAATCTACAAACCAAGGAGTAACGAAATGCAGATCTGTATTTGCTACCAACTGGTTTTCAATATTTTTCATGTTTTCCCATGAAGGTAAACCAATGACACTGTAGCGCAGGGTGTCTTTCGAATTATGAAGATTACGCAAAAGGTTTATGCTGAAAGCTTCATTTTCAGAATAAGCTATCAAATAGTTGTGGTAGTTGTATTTTAATGATTTATTGAGTTTTGATATAGTATCGCCAATCGATGTTATGACACATCCTTTGGGAAATTCACCTGCAGCAATGCAGCCATGCAATGACTTTTTAGTTTCATTGTAAGAATTTTGGTGCTGATATTTATTACTTCTTACAAGGACGATGTTTTGCTTTTGAGGTCGTTGTTTCAGATATCCAAGAATACGTTCGGTTTGAAAGTCAGCCGAGGGATAAGCGCGAATGACATAGGGATTATTTACGAGTATCTCATCCTTTTTGGATAAAACATTAATGATTGGAATTTCATGTTTTTTGGCAAATTCAGCCAATAGCGAGAAATTTTTACTGAAAGCCAGAGCTATGATCAAATTGGCATTTTTTAGCGCAGGATTATTCAAAAGTCGGCGTGTGTCTTCGGGATCATAACCGGCATCAAGGGCAGTAATCCTGGCTTTCAAACCTTCTTTTTCCAATGAATCAATGGCAATGAGAATACCCTCATAAAACGACAAATATTTAAACCTTTGTTTTTCAGATGCTTTTGTCTTTACCCCTTGTGCCATTTTTTGACGGGGGTAAGGAAACAAAACCACGATATTGAATTCCTCGTCTTTAAATTTGTATGATTTTCCGCAATTAGAGCTCGAAATAGCCTCAACAGCAGGAGGTTCTGCAACTGGCTCAGGAGTTTCCGGAAGGGTTACTTTTTTCTCTACAGGAATTTTAACCTGGGTGTTCTTTTCAACTTTGACACCCAAATCGGGATTGGCTTCAACAATTTGTTGCTTATCTATCTGATATTTTTCAGCAATCTTATCAATGGTCTCTCGTGAAGAAGCGGTGTGGGTGATATATGAAGCCGATGCGCCTTTTTTAGGAATAAAAATAATCTGACCTTCTTTTATTTGTTCTGTTAGGCCGGGGTTAAACAATTTCAGAGAGTCGATACTGATACGATGTGCCCGGGCAATACCATAAAGGCTTTCCTTTTTTTGAACACGGTATTCTGTAAAATCAGAGATTTTGGGAACCGCAGTCGATTTACCGATGCGTATAATCTGCCCTGCTTTGAGGCCATCCTGAACAAATGGATTCCATTCGATGATGTCGGCTATGGTGACATTGTATTGTTTTGAGATGCTATAGAGAGTTTCCTTTTCGGCTACCAGGTGTTCTTTAAATTCCTGTCCGGGCAGACGATTGATAGTATCAGGTTTAAATCCGATTGCCCCGCTGTAATCCATCGGAATTTTAATTGACTGGCCGGTAACAGGTTTACTTCCATTTAATTCGGGGTTTAAGTTGAGCAAACTTTCTTTGGAAACACCATAAATGGCAGCTATCTCGTCGAGTGTCTCCCCTTTTCTTGTAACATGGTATATGTAACTCGTGGGTGTTTTATCTTCATCTGTTTTTCCATAAGGTATCAACAACTCCATTCCTGGCTTAAGGGCGATCGCTGCATCGGGATTGTAGCGGGTAATTTCTGCGATATGTACATCGTAGGCCTTTGATATCCTATACAAAGTTTGACCCCGTTCTACAGTGTGCACTCTGAAAGTCTTGCCATCGCGTGTTACAACCCTTTCTGAAATATTCACCTGTGGAGGTTCCTGGGAATACACCAATGGAATCACTCCCACCTGGAAAATCAGCAAGAAATAAAAAAAATAATTTTTCATGGCTCTTTTGAATTATTCCCATTCGATAGTGGCAGGGGGTTTGGAGCTGATGTCGTAAACCACTCTGTTGATACCTTTAATTCGGTTGATTATTTCGTTGGAGACTCCAGCCAGAAATTCATAAGGCAAGTGTGACCAATCCGCTGTCATGCCATCGGTGCTGCCTACTGCCCTCAAAGCCACAACATTTTCGTATGTGCGTTCATCTCCCATCACACCTACTGCCTGTACGGGCAGCAATACCACAAATGCTTGCCAGACTTTGTCATATAAGTTGTGCATTTTTAAGGCATTTATAAAAATGGCATCAGCTTCGCGCAATACATCCAGCTTTTCGCGTGTAATTTCGCCAATTACCCTGATACCCAAACCAGGCCCTGGAAACGGATGCCTTCCCAAAAGGTCTTTACTAATCCCTAAACTGTGACCCACCTTTCGCACCTCATCCTTAAAAAGCGAACGTAAAGGCTCCACAATTTTCAAGTTCATTCTGTCGGGTAAACCACCGACATTGTGATGCGATTTTATAGTGGCTGATGGACCATTTACGGACACAGACTCAATTACGTCAGGATATATAGTGCCCTGTCCAAGCCATTTTACATCTTTAATTTGATGGGCTTCTTTTTCGAAAACCTCAATAAAAGTGCGTCCAATGGTTTTCCTTTTAGCTTCAGGGTCGCTCAAACCTTTTAGAGCATTAAGAAATTGTTCGGAGGCATCAACACCTTTCACATTGAGTCCCATGCCTTTGTATGACTCAAGAACATTTTCGAATTCATTCTTACGCAGCAAACCATTATCCACGAATATACAATAGAGGTTGCTACCAATGGCTTTGTGAAGAAGGGTGGCAGCCACAGTAGAGTCGACCCCACCCGAAAGGCCCATAACGACTTTATCATCGCCTAATAAAGTCTTTAATTGGACAACAGTCTCATCTACAAAAGAAGCAGGAGTCCAATCGCGGCTACAACCGCAGATATTTACAACAAAATTTTC
>DDBO01000045.1 GCA_002332755.1 Bacteroidales bacterium UBA2030
TGTTACCATCCAATGTGGAAAAACACGCCAAACTTTACGTGTGATCAAAAAATAATATCTGAAAATTTATCAACTACCTAATGGGGAGCTCCGGAAATTTATCCGGGGCTCTTTTTTTAAAAACAAAGGAATTTAGGTAATTTAGCTCCTAATAAAATCCACCTTTGTGAAGCAAATTTATTGGTTGATAAGGCGAGACATTCTGCTGGAGCTGAGGCAGCCACAGGTAATCAGCGGGATAATTTTGCATGCTTTGGGCTCGGTGTGGATAGCCTATCTCGCCTTCAAAGGAATAATTCCAACAAATACATGGAACAGTCTGCTTTGGATTATACTTCTTTTTTCGGCGGTTCATTCTTCTAACCGTGCTTTTGGCAGTGATTCCGGCGGAAGGAAGCTTTATTACTATACTCTCGCTGATGCACGGCATATCATTTTGGCCAAAATTATTTATAACATACTTTTAATCCTAACGTTAAGCGCAATTACCAGCATGGTTTTTCTGCTTTTCAACGGAAATCCAATACTTCATCCTTTAAGATTCATCCTTGCCCTGCTTCTGGCCAGCATTGGCCTGGCCGGAATACTCACCTTTACTTCAGCTATTGCCTCTCAGGAAGCCCGTAACTTTTCATTAATGGCTATTCTGAGCTTACCTCTCACTGCCCCTCTGCTTCTACTTGTAATCCGACTGTCAACCTCAGCTATTCAACCTACGGTTGCTTCAAATTTAAGCGCCATGGTTTTGGCTTTACTTTTGCTCGACATATTGTGCATCACATTGGCATGGATACTTTTTCCATATTTATGGATGGAATAATTTGAGCAAACAGCCCAAAACATTGTTTACTTTACATAACGCTTTATAAATGCCGAAATTAAAAAAAGATTGGTGGAAAATAACCGGTGGTCTCTTGGTTGCCTACAGCCTGATTGCCGGCCTCTCTATACATGTGCCTCAATTACCCATCATCTACGAGAGCATCAGAAACCTCTTTTACCACGTTAGCATGTGGTTTACAATGACCACAATGATGGCTACTGCTTTCATTTTCAGCATAAAATATCTTCGACAACCTCTCGCAAAAACAGATACAGCTGCCGTTCAAGCTGCTGCAGTGGGACTGTTTTTTGGGTTTCTTGGAATCGTTACCGGTATGATGTGGGCAAATTTCACCTGGGGTAAACCATGGACAAATGACCCACAACTGAATGGCGCAGCAACAGCCATTTTAGTATATTTAGCCTACTTTGTCCTTCGCTCTTCGATTGACGACCAGGAAAAAAAGGCCAGGGTGTCTGCGGTATACAATATATTTGCTTTTGTACTTATGCTAGTATTCATCGGCATCATGCCGCGCCTGGCCGAGCACAGTATTCACCCCGGAAAAAGCGGAAATCCGGCACTCGGGGTTAAAGGTTTAGATCCTACTATGCGCCTGGTTTTTTATCCGGCTGTATTGGGTTGGATCATGATTGCCTTTTGGATTTGGAAAATACGTATCCGCATCAAAACCATTCATCAGAAAATTGCTGAATTATAAATTTCAGGCTATGCTCACGAATAAATTATTTGTTGTAATTGGAGTCATTACCCTTATCTTTATTGGCTTATTCGTTTACCTGTTGTTTCTCGACCGTAAAACACAACGATTAGAGAAAGAACTGGATGAATTGTTGAAAAAACAAAGTAAAAACACATGAAGACAAAACATATATTTATTATTATTTTTCTAGCAATAGCATTAGGGGTGGTTATCAGCACATTCAGCGATACTAATCCCTATGCTGATTTTGCCATTGCCTCGAAGAACCCTGACAGAGAGTTCCATGTAATCGGTACCTTAGACACCACACGCCCCATGCAATACGACCCCTTGAAACCTAATTATTTCTCTTTTTATGTAAAAGACGATAAAGGCATAGTCACACAGGTAGAATATCACAATGCAAAACCTCAGGACTTTGAGAAATCAGAAAAGATTGTCTTAATAGGTCGTATGCAAGGGAAAAATTTTCAGGCCAATTCAATACTATTGAAATGCCCGTCGAAATATAACGAGGATGATAAACCTCAAGCTTTCGCCGACAGAAAATTTTAACCATGTCGTTAAGAAAAATTGATCAAACCCTTTTATTAAACCTTTCTGAAAAGGCACTGAATACACCCCGGCTCCGGATCAACCTGAATTTTCACAGCCAAAACCAGGATGTATTTCAACGAATGCTCAATGCATTGGAGCCCGACAGCTATGTTCAACCGCATAAGCACGAGAATCCTGACAAAGATGAGGTTTTTGTTATACTGAAAGGGAAGCTGGCTGTTGTTAGTTTCAATGATAAAGGCGAGGTGGAAGACTATATCATTCTTGATTCCTCGCAGGGCCGATATGCCTGCGAGGTACCGGCCCGCACCTGGCATATGATAGCAGCCCTTGTACCAGGTACGGTAGTATTCGAATTTAAACACGGTCCCTACGATCCGGCCACCGACAAGGTATTTGCCCCCTGGGCTCCTCCCGAAAACCACCCCGAAGCCAAATATTATCTGGAAAAAATAGTAAAGGAATTGAAACATTTTTAAGAGAAAGAAAAACCGAATCCTAATTTTTCAACACAATAAATATCAATTACCTATACTGATAACTCGTTTTCAAAAAATCACCAAAACCCCACACTATGAGCATTCTTAAAGAATTCAAAGCTTTCGCCATGCGCGGCAATGTTGTCGACATGGCAGTAGGTATCATTATTGGTGGTGCCTTCGGAAAAATCGTATCCTCCCTGGTAAATGATGTAATCATGCCTCCTTTAGGCTTGTTAATTGGGGGTGTAAATTTTACCGATCTAAAAATTACTCTCAAGCAGGCTGCCACTGCTGCAGATGGTTCTGTAATTCCAGCGGTTAGCTTACAGATAGGCAGCTTTATTCAAACGCTTGTTGATTTTACAATCATTGCCTTTGCCATTTTTCTGATGATAAAGGGCATGAATGCATTAAACCGAAAAACCAAACAAGAACCTGCACCCCCTGCCCCTCCACAACCCACGAACGAAGAGAAACTGTTGGCTGAGATTAGAGATCTACTTAAGGACAATGCGAAAAGATAGATTAGTTCCAAGTTCCAAGTTCCAAGTTCCTTGTTTCTTTATTCTTGTTTCTTGGTTCTTGGTTCTTGGTTCTTGTTTCTTGTTTCTTGTTCCTAGTTCTTAGGTTAAGATTTTTGGTTTCAAGTTTCGCATTCCGGGTTCCGGGCTTCTGATTCCAGGGTTCTGGTTTGCTATTTGCTGCTATTGGTTATGAGCCACCAGAAGCAGAGAAGGGAATTATGCAATTGTAAGCAGCTAAATAAAAAACAAGCTCTTCTTCATTCGCAATCATTAAGGAAATATTCATACGTTTGTAAACACAAACGATTTTATCATGCTACTACCCATACTTATTCCCATGCTAATAGGGATGTTTCTTGCCCTGAATATGGGAGGAAGCGGCACCGCCCCTTCATTTTCAGCAGCTTATGGAGCAAATGTGATAAAAAAAATGGCAATTCCCGGTCTATTTGGAATATTTGTATTTGCGGGAGCCATCATTGCAGGAGAGAAAGTGGTACTCACAATAGGTAAAGGCCTTATGCCTGCACGCTACCTCACCCTGGTAGTATCCTCTGTTATCTTACTGTCTATTTCCCTCTCATTGCTGATAGCTAATCTTCTGGGTGTTCCCCAATCAACCAGCCAGTCTACGGTATTTGCCGTTGCAGGTGCTGCGGCCTACCTCGATCGCGTCAACTATCATAAAATTTTCTTCGAAATTGTACCTATGTGGCTGGTACTGCCCATCATAGGCTTTTTAATCACCTATTTCTTAGCCTGGGCTCTGAAAAAATATTTAGAGGATCCCAAATACAACGACTATCGAACCCTGGGCCGCTTTTCCATTCCTCGACTTCTTCTCATCGCATCGGGGTGCTATGTGGCTTTTTCCATAGGAAGCAATAATGTAGCCAATGCTACAGGTCCTCTTGTCTCTATGCTGATAAACGAACTTAAAATTTCTCCCGACGACGATAAAAAATTTCGTCTGATCATGATTTTGGCTACCCTGGTGATTGCTCCCCTTTTTGGCATAGGTAGCAGTGTATTTGGCTATAAAGTTCTCAAATCCACCGGAAAAGATATAACCCGCTTAGGGCCTTTGCATGCCTCTCTGGTTTCCGTAGTTACGGCTACCTTACTGTTGTTGGCTTCGGTAACCAAAGGAATACCCACATCTCTTGTTCAGCTTAATAGTCTGGCTATCATGGCCATATCGATAAAACAAGTAGGTTATTCAAAAACCACAAAGAATAACACAGTTAAACGTTTTTGGCTGGTATGGGTAACGGCTCCATTAGTCGCCCTTGCTCTCACCCTTCTGATGATGTATGCAGCGGATAAAGCCGGCATTCTCTTTTACTAATACACATTGAAGCAGCTTAATGTCCACGCAGAAAAAATACCGCCATATCTTTTTCGACCTCGACAATACATTGTGGGATTTCAATCGCAACTCGGTTGAAACCCTGAAGGAGTTGTTTAGTGAATGGGTAGCGCCACGTTTAAACATAGGCGTAGAGAGTTTTATTGATGTTTATGAAAAAATTAACCATCAATTATGGAATAAGTATCGCGACGGACAAATCAGCAGACAACAAGTAGCTATTGACCGGTTCACCCTTACCTTGAAAAACTTTGGTATTGACGACGAGACACTTGCGGCCCTATTATCTGAAGCTTACATCCGCCGAAGCCCGCGCAAAACCCGATTGGTTGAGGGAGCTTCAGAAGTCTTGGATCAGTTAAAATCCAGATTTCATCTGCACATTATCACCAATGGATTTTTAGAAGTACAAATACCCAAAGTAGAACATTCGGGATTGGGCGAATATTTCGAAACCATCACCACATCGGAAGAGTGTGGATGCTTAAAGCCATGTAGAAAAATTTTTGAATTTGCTCTCGGCAAGGCCGGTGCCATGCCAAATGAAAGCCTCATGGTAGGAGATGATCCGGAAGGTGATATCAAAGGAGCCACAGAGGCAGGCATGGATGCCATATTCTATAATATTTCCGGCGAAAACAATCCGTTAGAGGCCTTATATTGCATCAGAAATCTAAGGGAATTATTACCTTTATTGATGTCATGAACTTGTTTTATTGCAGTGATATTCCGGAAATGCCGGCTCTTCCCCTGCTTGCTCGACTTGACGAGGAGGAAACCCGTCACGCTTTAAAAGTTCTGCGACTTCAGCCGGGCGATGCTATCAGGGTAACAAATGGAAAGGGGTATCAATATACCGGTACTATCAGCGGTTTAACAGGTAAATATCTCGAGTTTTGGCTCACCGAACAAATCCAGGTTTTCGATTTTAACCGTCCACGCATTCATATAGCAGTATCACCCTTAAAAAATCCTGACCGCTTGGAATGGCTGGTGGAAAAGGCGACAGAAGCCGGAGTTTATCGTATAAGTTTTGTTGTAACCCAACGGACCGAGAAATTTCGGGTAAACCTCGAAAGGATGCAACGGCTCGCAGTGGCTGCCCTGAAACAATCGATGGGTGGATGGCTCCCCTTGCTCACAGGACCAGTAGAATTTAATTCTTTAGTGAATGAAGCTTCAGAAAATGAAAAATACATTGCCTGGTGCGAGGGCAAGAATCCACTTTTGTGGGATGCATTGAGTGGCCGCCATGATACATTGATACTAATTGGGCCTGAAGGAGATTTTACACCTCAGGAGGCTGAAAAAGCGCTGTGTGCAGGGTTTACTCCCGTAAGCCTGGGAACACACCGACTGCGAACCGAAACAGCCGGACTGGTAAGTATCTTTGCCTTCCAAATCATAAGCCGCAATCTATGAGAAAAATTCTGCTCGCAGGTATATTGTTTTACTTCGCATGTATGCCATCAGCCCCGGCCCAGGAAAAATTGCGAATAGCACTCTTGAAGTACAGTGGTGGCGGCGACTGGTATGCCAACCCTACTTCACTGCCTAACCTCATTGCCTTTTGCAACAACAATCTGGGTACTAATATAGATCCTGTGCCAGCTACCATCGAACCCGGTGATCCAGCCATTTTCAGCTTCCCTTTTGTACATATGACAGGACATGGCAATGTGATTTTTAACGAAAACGAAATACAAAACCTGGTAAAATACTTCGAAGCAGGCGGATTTTTACACATCGACGATAACTACGGAATGGACCCGTTTATTCGCAGGGAATTAGCCAAATTATTTCCAGGGCAGGATTTTAAAGAAATTACACCCTCCCACCCTATCTTCAATCAAAAATTTAAATTTCCAAACGGTTTGCCCAAAATTCATGAACACGATGGCAAGCCTCCACAGGCTTTTGCATTTTACCTCAACGGACGCATGGTCTGCCTTTATACTTATGAATGTGATTTGGGAGATGGTTGGGAAGATCCACGCGTGCATGGCGACAGTGAAGAGACCCGGCAAAAAGCATTAAAAATGGGCGCCAACATCATACAGTTTGTATTCAATGGGGCACAATAAGGTTCCCTGTTCGAAAAGGCCGAATGCGTAAATTTGCAACCTGACTGCATTTTAATTCAAGTTCATCGCTGCCATGCATTTTATTCATCCTTGGTATCTTACAGGGCTCCTGGCTCTCGCCATTCCGATCATCATACATCTTTTTAATTTTCATAGATATAAAAAGATATATTTCACCAATGTACGCTTTCTGGAGGTGCTGCAAACAGAGACCCGCCGAACCTCGAGGTTGCGTAATATTATCCTTCTGTTGTTGCGCATGCTGTTTATAACAGCAGTGGTGCTGGCCTTTGCTCAACCTTATTTTGGCCAAAATTACTTACTCAGCAAAACTTCGGGGCGAACTGTAAGCATATACTTAGACAATTCCTTCAGTATGCTCGATGATCAAGGAAATCAGAACCGATGGACAAAAGCAAAAAGCAGAGCACTCGAAATCGTTTCTCTTTTCGGCAGCGGCGACCAATATCATCTGCTTACCAACGATCGACTGGGTGGGCAGCAACATTTGGTTACCCAAAGTCAGACACAAATCTGGATAAACGAATCAGAGCCTTCTGCCCGCCAAATTCATACCAATGACATCTTAGAATCTCAAGCCAACTCCTTAACCGTTACGAACAAAAACGGGCGAATTGCTTTCTTTATCTCCGACTTTTCCCGTTCGTTTTTCAATCCAGGCCCGCCACCCGACACCACCCTCAATTGGGTATTCGTTCCTGTGTCGACCAATACGACGGATAATGTGAGCATTGACAGTGCATGGTTTGAGGAGCCATTGATTTATCCGGGACTTTTAACAGCTCTTAAAGTGAAGCTTACCAACCATTCAACTGAAAGCACCGATGAAATTGGTATAAAACTCATGCTCAACAAGATTCAGCGGGGCTTTAAAAGTATCTCCCTTAAGCCATCTGCATCGGAGGTAATTTCCATTCCTTTCCAACACTCCGACACAGGTTTTATTAATGGCCAGTTAGAAATATCCGACAACGAATTCCCATACGACAATAAGCTCTTTATGAGTTTTAAGGGCCAACCCCCCATTCAGGTGTTAATGATAGGCGGAACAGACTTTAATCCTTACCTGTCCCGTCTTTTTAGAACCGATAGCTCTATCCGGGTTACCAGGCAATTGCTTCGGCAGGTTGATTATTCTCTCATCAGCCAATCCTCCCTGACCATACTCGATGAAGTTACCGAATACCCTTCGGGGTTGCTACTTTCAATAAAGAAAGCCCTTGAAGAAGGTCGTTGCCTTACCATCATACCACATCCAAACAAAGGCTTGCAGGAGTTGGAATCGTTTTTAAAACAACTCGGCATCGAATCCCAATTGACCCCTGCCAATGGGGCTGGAGCAGTGGGTGAGATAAACTCCCATGGTATTCTATTCAAAAATGTAATAGAAGAGATGCCTGAATATCCTGCTTTGCCCTCAGTAAAAGAATACATCCGTATCAAAACAGGCCTAAACCCGGTTGCAGAAATCCAGATGAAACTCAAAAATGATGATCCGTTCTTACTCGTTTGGCCTGTTGGCAAAGGAAGAGTATTTCTGCAAGCATGTCCTTTAAGGGAAGAATACACCGATTTTATGCACAACAATCTCTTTGTGCCGGCCTGGCTAAATATGGCTTTTGCCGGACAATTTCAAAATCCTTTGTATGCCGTTACCGGAAAACCTGGGATTTTCACATTCGAAAACACGGGTAAAAATGACGATAAGGCACCTGAATTGGTGTCAATTGATAAAGGTACGGGCTTTATTCCTCCATTCCGGAGATCCAACGGACAACTTCAAATACTGACAGGTAATGAGATTTCAACCGATGGTATTTTTAATGTGAGAGTAGGAAATAAAATTTTAGGAAATATTGCTGTAAACTATACCAGAAATGAATCTTATCCTGCCGTTTACTCCAGAGAAGAAATTCAATCCCTGCTCGAACAACAAGGGTGGAAAAATTTTCAGGTTTTAGAGCCGGCCGAGGATGTACCGATAAAAGCTGCCCTCGAAGCAGGAGGAGGAAGGCCTCTTCCCCGAAAATGGCTTGCATGGGCAGCATTGTTATTCCTGACAAGTGAAGTAATTTTGCTGAGATTTTGGAAATAATAATTAACCCAAAATATATATGTTATATCCACGCATCAAACTTTCAGAAGACATTTACTGGATTGGAACCAACGACCGCAGAACCAGCTTATTCGAAAACTATTGGCCTTTGCCCAATGGCGTAGCTTACAATTCATATCTGGTGCTCGACGAAAAAGTAACCTTGCTCGACACTGTATCGATGGGCACTATGGACTCATACTTGGAAAAGCTGAAGGAAATTCTCAATGGACGAAAAATTGATTACCTGGTAATCAATCATATGGAGCCTGACCATTCCGGTGCTGTGAAAGCCATAGTCAACGAATACCCCGAAGTAAAAATCATCGGGAACACCAAAACCTTTCCCATGCTGGAAGGATTTTACGGTATTCACGATAACCTGATACCCGTAGAAGACGGTAGTACACTGACTACCGGTCGCCATACCTTTCAATTTTTCCTCACCCCTATGGTTCACTGGCCCGAGACAATGGTTACCTGGGACGAAACAGACAAAATCCTCTTCTCGGCTGACGCATTCGGTAGCTTTGGTACCCTCGATGGAGGTATCTTCGACGATGAAACCAATTTAGAGTTTTACCAGGAAGAATTGAGGCGCTACTATAGCAATATCGTAGGAAAATATGGGCTTCAGGTGCAAAAGGCTCTCGACAAAGTACAGGGTCTCGACATAAAAATGATTGCATCAACGCACGGGCCCATCTGGAGATCGAATATCCCCATGATCCTCGACTTATACCGCAAATGGAGCTCTTACCAGACGGAAGAAGGTGTGGTCATCGTATTTGGTTCGATGTACGGAAACACCGAAAAGATGGCCGAAACCATCGCTCGTGCCATTGCAGAAGAAGGGATACGCAACATTCGCATTTTTGATGTAAGCAAAACCCACAGCAGTTACATTATTAACGATATTTGGAAATATCGTGGAGTGATATTGGGTAGCAGTGCTTATAACGGCGGTATTTTTACACCCATGCGCGACCTCATTCTCGAGTTAGAGCACATCATGCCTAAAAATCATTACCTGGCCATTTTTGGTTCGATGAGCTGGGGAGGCGGTGGAGTGCGCACGCTGCAGAAATTTGCCGAAAACATCAAATGGGAGCTGGTGGCAGAGCCTATTGAAGTGAAGCACGGCCCCCGTCCGGCCGATATCGAAAAATTGATGGAACTGGGAAAGGCAATGGCAAGAAGATTAAAGGCCGATCGCACCCATTAAAAAAACTATTATCATTAAACCATCAATAGACCCAGGGCAAGGAAATCTAAATGGAAGAGCACATCATACCCGAAGAGGAAAACAATCATCAAGAAGAATTTGTACCCGAACTCAGTTCGCCTTCTGGTGAAGAACAGGCAGCTGAATATAAAACCATGACACTGAGTGGCATGTTCGAGAACTGGTTTCTCGACTATGCTACTTACGTAATCATGGAACGCGCAGTACCTGAAATGGCTGATGGTTTAAAGCCGGTACAGCGCCGCCTGCTACACGCCATGTGGGAGCTCGACGACGGACGCTACAATAAAGTAGCCAACATCATTGGCCATACCATGAAATACCATCCCCATGGCGACCGGTCTATTGGAGATGCCCTGATACAACTCGGACAAAAAGAACTTTTGATTGATACCCAGGGGAACTGGGGCAATATACTCACCGGCGACGATGCCGCTGCTCCGCGATACATCGAAGCCAGGCTAAGCAAATTTGCCCTCGAAGTGCTTTTCAACCCTAAAACCACCCGCTGGAAATTAAGCTATGACGGACGCAACCGTGAACCTGTCACTCTTCCTGCCAAATTTCCGCTTTTGCTGGCTCAAGGCGTTGATGGCATCGCCGTTGGACTTGCATCCAAAATCCTTCCCCACAACTTTAATGAGCTCATCGATGCAAGCATTAAAATCCTTCGAAATGAAGATTTTGAACTTTTCCCTGATTTTCAAACAGGAGGCATGGCCGACTGCAGCAAATACAACGACGGTCTGCGGGGAGGAAAAATCAGGGTAAGAGCAAAAATTGTACAGACCGACCGCAAAACCCTAACCATCACCGAGATTCCTTTTGGCACTTCCACTACTTCGCTTATTGAAAGCATTCTTAATGCCAACGAAAAAGGAAAAATAAAGATCAGAAAGATCGAGGATAATACTTCAGAAGACGCTGAAATTCATATACATCTAGCTCCTGGAGTATCACCCGACCAAACCATCGATGCCCTCTACGCCTTTACCGATTGCGAGACAAGTATCTCCCCGAATGCATGCGTAATCCTGAACGGAAAACCCGCGTTCATCGGCGTAAAAGAGATTTTGCGAATCAATACGCAAAACACGCTTGATCTCCTGAAACAAGAATTGCTCATCCGCCTCGACGAACTCGAAGACGATTGGCACCACAGCTCACTTGAGAAAATCTTTATCGAGAACGAAATTTATCAGCAGATTCGTAAATGCGAAAGCTTCGAAGAGGTTATTACAACCATCGAAGAAGGGCTGAAACCTTTTGCCCACAAGATTCGCAGGCCTGTTACCCGCGACGACATAATTCGGCTGACGGAAATTAGAATTAAGCGAATTTCAGCCTACAACACTTTTGAAGCAGACAAACACATAGAAGGGGTAGAAAAGGAAATGGCCGAGGTAAAGCATAACCTCGACAATTTAACCGATTATGCCATTCAGTGGTTTGAATATATCAAGAAAAAATTCGGTAAAGGAAGAGAAAGACGAACCGAACTGCGATATTTTGACACCATTGAAGCTGCTGCTGTGGCCGTAGCCAATGCTAAACTCTATGTCAACAGGGAAGAAGGTTTTGCCGGCACCGGGCTTAAAAAAGACGAATTCGTATGCGATTGCTCCGACCTCGATGATATAATCGTTTTCAGGGCCGATGGAAAATTTCTCGTGACGCGCGTAGCCGAGAAAGTATTTGTCGGTAAAAACATCATTCATATCGATGTGTTTCGCCGAAACGATGACCGGACCATCTACAATATGATATACCAGGATGGCAAATCGGGACCAGTATATGTAAAACGCTTCGCCGTATTGGGCGTTACCCGAGACAAAGAATATGACCTCACCCCCGGAAATCCTGGCACAAAGGTATTATACCTTACTGCCAACCCTAATGGCGAGGCCGAGGTTGTGAAACTCTTTTTGAGACCCAAACCCAAGCTTAAAAAATTACAGTTTGAATTCGATTTTGCAACCCTCGCCATCAAAGGCCGCAATTCAAAAGGGAACATCCTCTCCCGACATTTGATCAAAAGCGTTATAAAAAAAGAAGCCGGAGTATCTACACTAGGTGCGCGCAATATCTGGTGGGATGAAACCATAAAAAGACTCAACGCCGATGAGCGTGGAATTCTGCTCGGGGCCTTCATGCCCTCTGATAAAATATTTACCTTGATGCAAAGCGGCTTTTACCGCATCTATGGCAACGACCTTTCCACCCATTTCGAAGATGACCTAATCCACATTTGCCGATTCGACGAAGATCGGATAGTTACTGCTTTATACAAAGACGGAGAAGACGGATTTATTTACATCAAAAGATTTAGGCCCGAACCCTCCGACAAAAAAGTCTTCTTTCTCAACGAGCATCCTGAAACACATCTGTTATCCTTCAGTCTGGATTATTTACCACAAATAAAGGTAGAATTCGAACAGACAGGGCGCAAGCCACGCGAACCTCAGATAATTAATGCTGCAGAATTCATTGACGTTAAAGGGATTAAGGCCAAAGGCAAACGCATTTCTCAGCTACCCGTAACATCCGTTGAGTTTATCGAACCCCTGCCCTACACCCAAGAGGAAGAAGAAGCAGAAGTGCTGGAAGCAGAACCTAACGGCGAAAATGGGATTATTGACGGGCATGATGATGACAGCATTACGGTTGAAGGGGGAAATGGTTTGTCTATTCCGACAAAACCTTTAGGTCAGCCCCTTCCTAAAGGGATTCAACTCAATCTGGAATTTTAATAATCCCGAAACAGAATTACTTCAAGCGGCGGGCAGCTTCCACCAACTGTGGAAGTATTTTATGAACATCTCCGACTATTCCATAGTGAGCGGCCTGAAAAATAGGTGCATCGGGATCTTTGTTGATGGCAACAATAATCCGCGATCCGCTGATGCCAGCCAGGTGCTGTATTGCTCCCGAAATACCACATGCAATGTATAGATCCGGAGCAACAACTTTGCCGGTCTGGCCAACGTGTTCATGATGGGGCCGCCAGCCTTCATCACTTACGGGCCTTGAACAGGCCGTAGCAGCACCTAACGCTTCAGCCAGTTCCTCCAAAGGTTTCCAATATTCAGGGCCACGCATACCTCTGCCACCAGAAACAATTATTCTTGCCTCAGTTAACAACTGTCGGGTTTCCGGCTTTTTAACTTCCAGGATTTCCACGCCATCGCTGGTAGCCGGTTTTGCATCCCACGTTTCTATCGTTTTTACACCTTCTGCCTCAACTGGTGCTATTGCATTGGAGCCCAAAAGCAAGACAGCTTTTCCCGTTTTTATTTCTGTTTTTGAAATTATTTTACCAGAATAAGCGAAGCGTTTTACAATATGCGGATTTTGCGGTTCAGGCAAAGATATAACCCTGGACACATAACCTGCCTTGAGCTTAACGGCAAGCATGGGGGCCAACACCTGATTAATGGCCGAAGCCCCTAAAATGACCAAATCAGGCTCCCCTTTTTCTGCAAAAAAATTCTCTACTAAATCAAGATAAAACATTGGATCGTGCCACTGGGGGAGTTCTTGAGTATAGAAAAAAATATGCCCACATCCGGCTTTATGTAAATAGTCTTTTTGCTCTTGAGATAATGAACCTGCTATAAGAGCGGTAATTTCAGCACTATCGAGTGAGCCAGCAAAAGTGAGGGCTTCAAAAAACGAACGAGGAATTTTTTGGTCAAGTGTGGTCGAAAATATAAATGTCTTCATAAATTTCAGGAATTAGATCACTTTGGCTTCGTTACGAAGTAATTCGATTAATCTGGGAGCATCCTCTGCATCTATCATTTTAGCGGCAGCCTTTGGGGGAAGAGGCTCAAAAGCGGTCACCTCGGTTTGTAATGCTTCCTTTCTCGGGCTAAGCACTTCAAGGGGCTTAGTTCGGGCTGTCATTATGCCCCTCATGGCAGGTATTTTAGGAACTATGGCAATACCTTTCTGGACAACCATCACTACCGGTTGGTGTGTCTTCAACCGTATGCTCATTCCGTCAACTTCTTGTTGAACAAGAACTTGCCCATTTTCCAAAAAAACACCAGAGACTCCGGGTATTAAATGGATTTTCAAAAGGGTAGCAAGCATAGGCCCAACGGCTAAACCATTAAAATCAGACGATTCTATTCCTGTAAAAATAATATCTGCCCAATGGGCCTCAAAATAGTAGGCTAACTCCCTGGCAGCCTCAAACGAATCGGCAGGGTCGGTGTCGATACGCACGGCTCTGTCAGCACCTACTGCCAAAGCTTTGCGCAGGGTGGCTTCTCCGGCAGCAGAGGCCGCCATCACAGCTATAACCTCACTCACCAGTCCGGTATTTTGCTCTTTAAGCTCAATGGCCCGGGTCAGAGCTAATTCATCCCACGGGTTGAGCACCCATTGTACCCCGTTAAGATCAATTTTTTGACCTGTTGCATCTGTCTTAATCCGGGTTGTCGTATCAGGAACATTACTTATACAAACTGCTATCTTCATACGATTTTTTTTAGGGTAATAATTCTCCCTTAGCCAGGGCACGCGAAATAACTATATGTTGAACCTCAGAAGTTCCTTCATAAATTTGGGTGAGTTTTGCCTCACGCATAAGCCGCTCCACATGGTATTCTTTAACATAGCCATATCCACCATGAATCTGAACAGCCTCGGTGGTAACCTGCATTGCAATATCGGCAGCATAAAGCTTGGCCATGGCACTGGCAACTCCATAGGGTTTATGCTGATCTTTAAGCCAGGCTGCTTTCAACACCAAATTCCTGGCATTTTCAACCTTTACGGCCATGTCGGCCAATTTAAAAGCAATCGCCTGGTGATTGATAATTTCTGTGCCAAATGCTTTGCGTTCCTTGGCATATTTCAAAGCCAGCTCTAAAGCACCTGCTGCAATACCCACAGCCTGTGCAGCAATTCCAATGCGTCCCCCATCGAGCGTTTGCATAGCAAACCTAAACCCAAAACCATCCCCCCCAATTCGGTTTTCTTTAGGAACTTTTACATCGGTAAACATAACACTGTGAGTGTCGCTGCTGCGCATTCCCATTTTATTTTCATGTGGCCCCACGCTTATCCCTTCCCAGTGCCTTTCCACTATGAAAGCATTAATTCCTTTGTGCCCTTTTTCGGGATGAGTTTGGGCCATAACAAGATAGGTAGAAGCCGTATTTCCATTGGTAATCCAATTCTTTGTACCATTGAGCAAATAATAATCGCCCATGTCGATGGCAGTAGTATGCTGCGAAGTAGCATCTGAACCGGCTTCAGGCTCTGACAGGAGGAATGCTCCAATTTTCTCGCCCCGGGCCAAGGGTCTTAAATACTTCTGTTTTTGTTCCTCTGTACCAAAAGTTTCCAACCCCCAACAAACCAATGAATTATTAACCGACAGGATAACAGATACGGAACTGTCGACCTTTGAAATTTCCTCCATCGCCAGCACATATGAAATGGTATCCATACCCCCGCCATCGTATTCCGGGCTGACCATCATCCCCATGAAGCCCAATTCGGCTAACGCTTTCACATGTTTTTCAGGATAAATGGCTTTTTCATCCCGTTCAATAACATCGACCCAAAGTTCCCGCTGGGCATAATCACGGGCGGCCTGTTTTATCATCAGTTGCTCTTCAGTAAATTGGAAATCCATATGTTGAAGCTTTTGGGTGAATGCGCATGTTTTCTCACTTTCAAAAATAACAATACTTTTATATGTAAAGTTTATTTTCTGATAAAGAATTTCTGTTGCAGTTGAAAGCTCACCCCAGCATTCTAAATATTACGCAAAAAATCAGAAACGGCTTCGAGTACCCTTTCGGTAGCCTGCTGATGAGGGACATGGCCACAGCCTTCAAGTATTAACGACTTTATTGGGCCTTTTGTCCTTTTTCGAATCTCTTCCCATTGCTGCAAAGTGCCGAATTGGTCTTCAGTTCCCTGTATAAAAAGCAAAGGCGCTTTAATTAAAGACAAACGGTCGAAAATATTCCATTTCTTTGCTTCAGGCTTCATCCAAACACCCAACCACCCATTCAATAATTCAACCGTATGGTCTTCGTGATACTTCTTAAGGCGGGAAATAAATTCAGGATCATTTTGCATGGAATACACCTGGAGAAGGCCTTTCAAGGTTTGTTCTTCAATCATTACGTGCGGGGCTTCAACTATTACTCCGGAAGGGCTGGGCTGAATATGTCCGGCAGCAGCCAATGCAATACTGCCTCCATCGCTGTGACCGAATAGAAAATAAGGTAACTTCGTAAAAAATTCATTTATTACACAAGGCAATATCTCGTCGGCTTCTTCTTGCAAAAAATTAACACTTCTGGGCAAACGGGCCTTCGATGAAAGACCATAACCTGGTCGGTCGTAGGCAATTACTATACTTTGAGTTCGAAGAGCCAATCTCTGGGGAAAATCCTTCCACCTACTTACAGAGCCTAAACCTTCATGAAGAAGAAGAATACCCCTTTGCGGAGGATCCGCAGTTTTATTCACTTCAACATAAATACGGAAACCCAAACAATTAATCCATTTCTTCTCTATGGTAATGGTCTCCATAATTTCGATATTTCACCCAAAGCCTCATAATATTCATTAACAATTTCCTCTATAATTTGGCTTACAGGTTTCACCTCATCCACAAGGGCCGCTACCTGGCCTATTTCAAGTTCACCTTCTACCAAATCTCCTTCAAACATGCCTTTTTTCGCCCTGCCCCGTCCCAGAAGCTGTGCCAATTCCTGAGCTGTAGCACCTCTTGCTTCGGCTTCTGCAACTTTCTGGAAAAAAGGATTTTTTATCAAACGCACAGCCCCGATTTTTTTAAGTGCAAGCATAGTTCCACCTTCTCTGATCTCTGTAATTATCTTTTTAAATGCATCATGCGCGCTGCTTTCTTCCGAAGCTGCAAAACGGGTTCCCATCTGAACGCCCTCTGCACCCAGTACCATAGCCGCCAACATGGCTCTGCCTGTAGCAATGCCCCCGGCAGCAATCAGCGGCATTTGCGTGTGCTTACGAATGAGCGGAATAAGTACCATTGTAGTAGTTTCTTCTATTCCGTTATGGCCACCTGCTTCGAAGCCTTCGGCTATGATTGCATCTACTCCGGCTTCTTCACACTTTCGGGCAAACTTTACACTCGCAACCACATGCATTACTTTAAGGCCATGCGACTTAAATAATGAAGTATATTTAGCCGGACTACCAGCGGAGGTAATTACCACCGGCACTTTCTCCTCAAGAATAATATCAATATGATCGGCAATTTGCGGATAAATCAGTGGGAGATTAACTGCAAAAGGCTTTTCAGTGGATACTTTGCACTTACGGATATGGGTACGCAAAACATCCGGGTACATGCTCCCTGAACCAATAACCCCTAACCCCCCGGCATTACTTACCGCTGAAGCAAGTTCCCAACCACTGCACCACACCATTCCACCCTGAATGATGGGATATTTTATACCTAACAACTCCGTAATTCGATTCATATTTCCTTTTCTTTTTGAGTTTATATAAAATTGTGCGATATTAAAAAAACCCCCGGAAATACCGGGGGCCGGAAGGGGTTAAAGCCATGACTGTTCCTAAGAAAGCAATTTATTTGTTGAACTAACCTATTGTCTATGAGGAAATATTGCTTAAGTGTCAATCTCGACACATGAGGATGGAAAGGAACAGTCGGTACAAATATAACATACATTTTCTGAAAAAGCAAACTTTTTAAGCAATTTTATAAAAAATTATCTACGCATAACAAAATCAGCACTTTACAAGTCTGCCTTTTTATAAACTATCACAACCGCAGTTACATCATCCCCCCCCATGTTGATTGACATACCATAAGGCTTACTAGGATTCAGTTGAATCTGGGCTGCACCTGCTTTTCCAGTCCACTGCTCCCAGATAGTTACGGCCATGTGTACTCCTGTTGCCCCTGTAGGATGTCCCCAACCAATCAATCCGCCGGTAGTGTTAAACGGAACACTGCCTGTGCGTGAAGTTTCGCCTGCCAAAACATAATCAGGCCCTTCACCCGGTTTAGCCAAACCCAGCGCCTCCACACCCAGAATACCAGCAATGGTAAAACAATCATGGGTCTCTACAGTACCAATTTCATGAATACCAATCCCCGCCATTTGCAAGGCCTTCTGTATAGCTCCTTTAATATTTGTAAGCTCGGTCAGATCAGGAGGGTCCTGGGTAATATCGCGTTCGGTTTGTGCCCAACCTACTACTTCAATGGCATCGTGCAGAGAGATTCCGGCTCTTTCCAAACCCTTTTCCGACATTATGGCAATAGCAGAAGCTCCATCGCTCACTTTACTACAATCATACACATTTAAGTGGTCCACAAAATACTTACCGTTGGGTTCTGTCATGGCCAGCGCCTCAAGATCCTGTGTTTTGTTCTCAAACTCCTGAGCTGTAGGGCATAGCCTTGCATTTTCAATAGCATTACGATACCAACGGGCAAAAGAACGGCGCGTTCTTTCTCTCCCATATTTTTCGAAATAAGCTCCTGCCCTATCACTGAACTGGCCTGGAAAGAAATAGGCATGTCCGTTTTTTCTTTTTTTATACCATCCTGCACCAGCCAGAATATCAGCACCGTAAATAGCTTTTACCGTGTTCTGCACTTCGACGCCTATAGTAAGCACAACATCAGCCGTTTCGGCAAGAATGCTTCTTATACCAGTAATCAAAGCCAAGCCCCCCGATGCACAGGCTCCTTCTACCGAAATACCGGGTTTGAATTGAAGTCCGGGATCTATTGCAGGAAAAAAACCTTGCAAATGCCCCTGACGGTTGAACCTGGCCGCCATAAAATTTCCCACAACGCATTCATCAACATTTGAAGCTCCTCCAATTGCACTTAGGGTTGCTCTTCCAGCCTCAGTCATATAATGCTCAATTCCCGGGCGGGGCTTGCGAGGATTAAATTCACTGCGTCCGGTACCCAAACTTATGGTATTATAACCGGCAGCCATAAAAACTTTTTTTCGCATGGCTTTCATATCTTTTTAATCTCCTTTCTGTCCAACAATTAATCAAAATACTTATTCACAGGGCCGTATACATGGTAAAAACCTGTTTTCAGCACTGTATTTACATCTTCCTCACTTAAGGCTACACCCGTGTTTACAAGGTCTTTGGCAATGTCGCGCGAGGCCCTTCCATATTCCACCGCCATTTGCGATGCAGCTGAAGCATGATGCTTAAGAGCTGTAAAATAAGAAGTTAAAACATCATCTACATTACTTAATTTTACTACTGCTTTCCATTGAGGAACACCCTCAGGCCATGGATCGCCCCATTTTAAAGCAAAAGCTTCAAAAGCATCCACCCCTTGATAGGAGCTGCTTTCTAAGTCGAATACTCCTGCAATTTTACCTTTTTCGTATCTAAAAAAACCATCTTTTTGCGAGCCATCGGGATACTGCCCACCTCTGACTCCTGCCTCAAGCATGCGATCGAGCAAAGGGCTGTAAAGGTTTTCCTGTGGATAATGGGGTGCCATCACCTTCATGATATACTGACACACATCAATACCCACATAATCAATCAATTGAAAAATCCCCATAGGCCTAATAAGCAACTCATGGCTTACTTTGTTTAGAATGTAAATAGCATTTGGCTCGGGAACTCCTTCCTCAACAAGCCTTTCAACCCTTTGGTTAGCAAACAAAATATCCCGCATAAAATGGCCATTCCCAATAAATCCAGCTTTATCGTTTGAAAAAACAATCACCTTTTTTAGATTACTGGCATAGTCGAGGGCAAAATCCCTTAAGTCGTTGCTGGTGTGCGCTAAGGGTATTATTTCGATTAATTTTTGTACAGCCGGTGGGTTGTAAAAATGAAAGCCTATGATTCGACCTTGTAAACCAGCCTCCTGCTCTAAAAAGGCGATAGGGATACTACTGGTATTGGTTAGATACCAGGGTTTATGAGGGTTCACCTGTTCAATCTGGCGAAACAGGCTCACTTTCAGTTGGGGATTTTCGCTGGCCGCTTCAAAAACCAACAAGGAATCGGCAGCATTTTCTATTCGATTAACAGGTCGGACAATACCGACCGTATGTTTGACAAATTCTCTGATAATCTCTTCGTTCTCAACAAGATCCTCGCGATTAGCGTATACCCGGCGAAGGGAAACTGTATTTTTTTCGGCAAACTTTAAGGCCTGAGATTCGATATACTTCATCAAGCCTAAAAGGTTTTCATTGTTCACATCAATGGCGTTAAGAATGTAATTATGGCCTTTGTTTTCGGGTAAAAGGCTCTGGGAAGCCATTTCGAGTGCCGTAAGCAGGGTAATGCCGCTCCCCATCTTTCCGGCAGCTCCCAGCACAGCTACATTTCTGAGTTTATCCCCTGATTTCATATTCATTATTTATTTAAAAGATTGCCAATTAGGTTTTCTTTTTTCAAGAAATGCGGTCATTCCTTCTTTTCCCTGGCTTTTCTCGCCAAAGAGTTTACCAAACCGTTGAGCTTCAAGTTTTAATCCTTGAGCCAGCGTAGTTTGCATCCCTTCATGAACAGTCTGTTTCAGGAGACTCACGGCAAGTGGACCTCTTGTTGTAATGATTTCTGCAATACGATTCACCTCCGGCATCAGGTTCTCGGGTTCAACCACCTTCCAGACAAGTCCGATACGCAGTGCTTCCTGGGCATCAATCATTTCACCTGTAAGCAACATATAAAGGGAATTACCCAATCCGGCAATCCTTGGCAAGCGCTGACTACCCCCAAATCCGGGAATCAACCCTAGGTTTACTTCAGGCTGTCCCATTTTTGCTTTAGATGAGGCAATCCTTATGTCGCATGCCATTGCCAGTTCAAGTCCACCACCCAGGGCAAAACCATTAATTGCGGCGATTACAGGTATTTTCAGACTTTGAATTCTATCGAGCGTACGCTGACCATATTCGGCAAATGATCGGGCCTCAGCCTGCGTTTTGTTTTGCATCTCAGCTATGTCGGCCCCGGCTATAAAGGCTTTACCCGCCCCGGTAACAATAAGTACCCTGAGTTGCTCTTTTTGTTCTACTTGATCCAATACCTCGTTCAGTTCGTCGAAAGTGGACGTATTTAATGCATTTAGCGCTTCAGGCCGGTTTAAGGTAATCAGGCCGATGTCTCCCTCAATATCAACAATTAAATTCTTATAATCCATGCCCAATGGTTTTGGTTTTCCAAAAATACAAACATATAAATATTAAATTGTGTTTACGTTTTTTAAAATAAAAATCATTTTTATGTGTTATTCAGTTAACAATTTGTATCTTTGAAGCCCAAAGCATTAAAAAGAAGTGTTTTTCCCGTTACGTGGCCTTTTGATGTGTATTTGCCTGCTTCCGGTAGCATTCGAAGCAACCGGACAAATACCTTCAGGATTTCACCCCCGATTTTGTTTGTTTGACATGGAAGAAAGCCATGTTGGGGGCACAGAAACCCATTGGACAGGGAAAATAGGTGGTACGGGTTCCTTTGTTACACAGCACGATTATTCCTACGTTAAAGACGCTGAGGGCAATCTTCAGGCGCTATGTGTAACCAGGCAAGTAGAAGGGTCTGAATTGAAATTGATTGATAACAAGAAGCCTAAAAACCCAGGGAACGAAAAGATAAGGATAACCCCTAATCCGGCTAAGGATGAGGTTACCATTATGGGGGCCTGGTCATCGTCAGTGTATTTCTTTGATTGTTTTGGCCGACAGGTGCTTTTTAAACGGCTGGGTACTGATTTAAAACTGGATATCACTGGACTTCCGTGTGGCATATACACCGTAAAAATCGAAAGGCAGGGGATAATTTATACCTTACCCCTTCTTATTCAACCCTAAATCCAGAAAGTATTTTTGAACTCCCTTTTATATCGGGATAAGACCTTTCAGTCGTCAAGGTTTTTCATTGATCTGGGATGGGTTTTTCCTTTTAAACCGTAATGAATCTCCCCATTCGTCCCATCCTATCTCACATCCTGCCATGTAAATCCTGGCTTCAAGGCAACGCTGACATTCGTCGGCTTCTTCGTCGATACAAGGTTTATCCTGATACAAAAGATAATTCTCACGGTATTTTACCGGAGTAAGGTTGGGCATGATAACATTAGCACCCACCATTAAGGCCTTTTCGCGACCTTGGGGATCTATGGTCTGCATAGCTGTAGTAGCAGCAATATTAATGTCGGGCATCATAATACGTAATAGAGCAACCATTTTCAGCGACAGATAAAACCGATTAATGCGGGGCATGAGCAACTGTCGATACTGATACAGCGGTGTTTCCTCGTGTTCGATGTAAGGGCCCATTCCGGCCATGTCAATATCGAAATTTTTAAAAAACAACAGATCGCCGGCCAGATCATCCAGGGTTTGAAACGGAAGACCAATCATCACTCCCGTGCCCACCTGATACCCGATTTTTTTCAGGTCTTCTAGTGCTTTCAGCCTGGTTTCAAATCGATGGAGTATGTTCGCAGGATGAAGCTTGCGGTAAAGATCAGGGTTAGATGTCTCAATGCGCAATAAATATCGATGGGCTCCACATTCAAACCAATACCGGAATGTTTCTTCGGTTTGTTCACCCAGCGACAGGGTAATGCCCAGCCTGCCTTGCGACATCTCTTTGATTTTCAATAAAAGCTCACCGATCTTCTGTATATGTTCTTGAGTAAAAAGTTCTCCTCCCTGAATTACAATGCTGGCGAAGTGATTCTCCAGCGCAAAACGGGCGGCTTCAAGCACTTCGTCATCCGTCATGCGATAGCGCGCCACCTTTTTATTTCCCGACCTTACTCCGCAGTAGTAACAATTTTTCGCACAACGATTTGAATATTCGATAAGCCCACGAAAATAAACTTTCTTTCCAACGGCCTCATTTTTGACCTGAGCTGCCTTTTCAAACAAAAGTTTTCTACCCTCCTCATCGGCTCCAAGAAGTATTACCAGGTCTTCCCTCGAAAAATTATCTTTCAATAGCGTATTCTGAATAAGTTCTATTGACACACTCTTCGATTTTTCTGCAAAGATAAATGAATTACCGGGGCACATAGGTCTTTTAAACAAACAGATTTCCAGGCAGGGAAATACCCTTGATCAATGATTACGTTTATCAAAATAACTGCATGTACGTAAACCTTCGGAAGTATGCAGTTATTGCTAATTATAATCTTAGAGGAAATACAGAGACAAAAGCCAGAATGAGGAGCAAACCTATAATTAAGGTGCTATAATTAAATTTAGACGCCGTAAATCTAAATGATAATTAACGAATTAAGAAAGTTCTTAATGAATTCAACCAAGAACTATTAACCTTAAACCAAAAACAATTACGCCAGCCCTTACGACAGTTTTGATCCGATGAGGTGGACAAATTCCTCGCGCGTCTCTTTGCGAGTAAAAGCCCCTGTAAAATCGGAGGTTGTGGTCACACTGTTTTGTTTTTGCACTCCGCGCATGGCCATGCAAAGGTGTTTGGCTTCAATGACCACAGCCACTCCCAAGGGATTGAGCGCCTCCTGAATACAATCACGAATTTGCGTTGTGAGTCGTTCCTGTACCTGCAGCCGACGGGCATATGCATCGACTACGCGTGCAATTTTGCTCAGCCCGGTTATGTACCCATTAGGAATATAAGCTACATGCGCTTTGCCGATAAAAGGTATCATGTGATGTTCACAAAGGCTGTAAATCTCGATATCTTTAACTATGACCATCTGTCGGTAATCCTCTTTAAAGCGGGCAGACAATAAAATTTCTTTAGGGTCAAGATCGTAGCCATGGGTGAGGAACTGCATAGATTTGGCAACCCTTACGGGAGTATCGCGCAAGCCCTCACGGTCGGGATCTTCACCGATAAGTTTTAATATTTCGTAATAATGCGAGGCCAATTTATCGATAGTATCATAATTGTATTTATCGATCTTCTTGTAGCCTTCGAGGGAATTTTCCTCTATCATTTCATGAATCAGCTTCTCGTCGTTCATCACAAACATTTTATTTGATTTTAAGGGAGTATGCACGAAATAACACAACCCTTAAAATTTTGTTTATTTTTTTATCCAAAAAATTCAACAAAATTGTTTTCCGTTTCTTCAAGCCGCACACAATGCAATTGGGCGCCCATCTCGCGAATAGGTCGCTCAAGAACATCCCAAATAGCCAGGCATATCATCTCGGTAGAGGCCATTTTCCCTTTCATAAAATCGACTTCAGTGTTAAGGTTTTTATGGTCCACTTTTTCAATAACCAGCTCTTTGATTATTTTGCTAAGCGTTTTTAGATTAACTACCATACCTGTTTTGGGGTTAACGTCCCCTTTTACAGTAACATACAAGGTATAATTATGTCCATGCCAGTTGGGATTACTGCATTTTCCAAAAATCTCAAAATTCTGCTCGTCGGTATATTCAGGTCTGAAAAGGCGATGGGCGGCATTAAAGGTTTCTCTTCGGGTTAAATACATCATGGCTTTGGGATTAGGTTTGCGGACGCTTGATGCTTGGAAGTAACATCGACAATTCGAAGAAGGTATAAACGACATAAAAAATAAAAAACCAGATAGTAAATTCTTTAAAATCAGACGGATTGAGCCATGCATAACCCAGAATCACCAGAATAAACAGCAAAAGCCTGGCGACAGTGGACAAAAGGTAAAAGTTATTGAATTTGCTCAGGTTTTTCTCAATCATTTTCATCGCTATACGATGGAACAGAGCAGTGTGAATCACAAAAAAGAGTAGGATATAAGGCATGGCCGGAGTGGTCATTCGTGGAGGGAGGGATAGCTGGAGGACGGTACACACGGCAGCTAAAGCTATCGAAAAGAGGGTCAGTTTTCTAATAAAGCTGTTGTATTCTTTTGCTTGGCTCATTTTTTATCCGATTTGATAAAATCTTTGATGCTGTGGTAGATAGCAGCGGCTATCGATAATAAAGAGAACAAGAGGGTAAAAACAGGAAAATGAAGAACTAGCCATTGATCGAGACGGCGTCCCAACCAGATTCCCCCCAGAATAATAAAAACCATCTGGAAGGCCAGTGAAGAGTAGCGGGCGTAATTGAATAAAGGATTCCGTTTATTATCATTTCTTGTCATAGTTCTGATCGACCGTGGCTGCTTCTGCCTTGCCCGGATCCATTGAACAGTTGCCACTAAAACGTGCTCCGGGTTCAATAGCTAATTTGCCGCATATTATATCTCCCTCAAGTTTGGCCGAGGATTTCAAGGCGAGCAGGTCTGTAGCTTTTACTTGCCCTTTCAGTTGTCCCGAAAAATCACCATTTCGGCACACAATATCGCCTTCAATAATGCCTGTTTCGCCTAAAACAATTTTACCTCCGCATTCAATAGCACCTTTAACCGTACCCTCAATACGGATATCACCTCCGCATTTTACGGTTCCTTCAATAATGGTGTTGGGTCCAATAATATTAACTGCCGGAGCTTCTGTTATAACAGGTTTAGCCATGAGTTTTTTTTGTAAAGTTAAACAATATTTACGGTGGGTTATTCTTTTTTCCCTAAATATTCCTTTTCAAAAAAGCGCAGGTAGCCCTGAAGATCTTTGTTTTGATAAAACAAAGCGTAATTGGGCGTAGAGATAACAAAAGAATAATAACTCTTTCCGCTCAGCATTGAGGTTATGTATTCTGATTCAAGAAACTGATAACGGTAGTCGAGGGCTCTGCTGCTGCCCACAAAAACTCCAATACTGATCATCTGGAGTGTATCGCTAAAGATAATCGACGAAACGTTAAAGGTCTCGAGTCGAAAGGCCCTGTCGTTGAAATCAGCAATACGTATGCGTAAGGCATTTACATCTACCTGTGTAGGATTCACCAAGCACACAAAGAAATGATCAGCTTTATTGTCATACACATAAGGCAGAGTCGAAGTCTCAGGTGTTTTCCCAATTTCGGATCCGGGAGTTGCGGTCTCAGGGGCTGTTTTTCCCATTTTAGCCAATACCTCGCGGGCTATGCGACCAGCATCATCGGAGGAATACAGGCGGGTTACCCGCATCAAGCCGGCAGACAGAGAATCAGCACCCGCGACTTTGCCCATAGAGAATGCACGCAACAATTCGAAACGGGGCATCAATTTATGTCCACTGAATCGCGCCCGCGCTTCGTCGCAATTCATCACCACCAAATAATATTGGCCTGACTGCCATGCCTCATATGTTTCTGTATACAGGGTGGCAGCCATGTTGTTTTTGCGTTCAATCTCTTTACGATATTCGGGATTGCCTAATACCAATGCATAATCAGTAGTGGGATAATTATTTACAATCAGGTTTCTATAAAAACTCGCCTTTTCGTTGTTTCCCAGTTTTTCATTAATCATCACCAGTTGGTAACAGCTCATCAGGTAATAAGGATTGATGGCAGTATCAGGGAATCGCTCCACCAAGGCTTCAAATGTTTTGGAAGCATTGGGTAGGTCGTTAAGCCCTTCACGATAGACAAAGGCAGCGTTAAAATAGGCATCTTTAAGACGTGTGTTGCTTTCTGCCAGTGCTTCAGGCGTCAGAGGGAGTTTTTGGAGATAAGTTTCGCGTTTGAGGGGGTCAGTAGAAGCCTGCTTTCGGGTGGTTGTATCGCTTGAAGAAGTATCGCGCATCGCCTGGGTTCCTCCCCCTTGCATTTCACCACCCCAATCCATCAATTGTTTATTGCTTAATCGCCACAGATCTTCCAATTTGCGATTTCCCCATCGACGTTTAAACTCGGTAAAGCCCATACTCACTGCCTGGGGGTTATAAAAATACCACCCCCCCCCTTGCCGATCGCCCATAGGCATCGTGCCGCGATTGCTTTGCATGCCCAGGCCAGAACTTATTCCCATTGCCATTTCGGCTTGACGCATGCGTTCTTCCTCTTCTTTTTTCTTTCTTTCTTCCATTGCCCGGGCGATGATACCATCTATGATTTTCATTCGCTCGCTTGCCGGGAGAGCTGCAACCCGCTGCAAACTATCTTCGTTTTGTATGACACTAAGGTGAGTAACCAGTTCTGTAAGCACTTTCACCTTTTCATCGAGCTTGGGATAATCCGGGTTTTCCCGCGGGAACGCTTGCAAAGCCGTATCATAATACGATTGAGCTTCAAAATATCTCGGCAATTCAAAGTAGATATCCGCCAATTTAAGAGAGCTTTGTACGCGCTGAAAATCATTGTTTTTACTTTTTGCTACCGAAAGCCTTAAATTTTCAATCGCCTCAGCCTTACGGTTTTGCCTCAGATAAAGTTCTGCCAACGCAAAATAAATTTGATCCTGGTAGTCCTTATTTTTTTCTTCCTTCAATAAGGCTTTCAGATTTTTTTCAACTTTTGCAGCATCACCGGCAGCCGGATCAAAGCAGCGGGCCATGTTAATCTGAGCCGAAAAAAGCATATCGTAACGCGGATTTCTTTTTACCACCTCATTAAACATAGCGGATGCCGTTGCCAAATTACCGGCGCTCCAATGTAACTGTCCGAGTATGAAATAAAGGCGTGCCCGATCATTTTTCGACCTACTGTTTTCAACGGCCTTTTCAAGGGTCTTGATGGCTTCGGTATTTTTTCCCTGTTTTAGATAAAAATCGGCCAGGGTTTTGTAATAAAAAAGCAAAAGACTTCGGGGCTGGGGCTGTCGTTTCATCACCGACCTAAATTTATCCAACTCCTGGTCGGCACGTGCAAATTGCCCTAATTGATTGTTAGTAAGAGCCGTCCAAACATAAATTTCAGGCAAAAGTGGTGAGTCTTTATACCGGGTAGCAATAAACTCAAAGGTGCGACGGGCAGCAGGGTATTCTTGCTTGTAGAAGTAGGCTTTACCAATCATCAGGTAACTGTCGTCAATCCAACGATTGTATTCCTTTTTATTGAAATACATAGAATTATTTTGAATAACCTTGCTGGCCTTTTCAATGGCTCTATCGGCTTTTGGATTGATAGCAGAAAGGTCTTTCTTAGCACCCAGTTTAAACACTGGCAATACCTCTGTAAAATTATCCTTCACGTTTTTATCAAGGTCGCGAATGGCATCTTTGAGGCTTTCATTTCCATTCCACCAGGTATTGTAATGAGCGGTAAGGTTATGATATACACGCCTTACAAGGGTATTCTTTTTGTTGGAGCACGACGCCACAACGCCCATCAAGGTTGCCACAAGCAACAGATATAGCCCTATACGTAAAAAGTATTTTTTATTCAAAACAAGTAAGTTTTTCCGGTTTCTGCTAATCACTGTAAATAACTCAGATGCTGCAAAAATATTTCATTTTCGCGTAAGCCACACCAGCCAAATGATAAAAGGCCGGGATGCCGGGGAAATGTGTAATTTTGCATACAGCAAAGGTCGTAAACTGACCTGAGCATAATGTAAACCCAAAGTGGCGCATCTCAAGGAATTTAAATCCATACTGTTTAGAAATCTGAGGGCAAAGTACCGGCTGGTGATTCAGGACTCTGAGACCTTTGAAGAGAAACTGGTCATACGGCTCTCACGACTTAATGTTATAGTTTACCTGGGAACACTTATCATAGCCCTCATATTTGGGACAACCTATCTTATAGCATTTACTTCACTCAAAGAGTTTATCCCTGGTTACAGCAATCCGGGTCTAACAGCCAAAGCCTTCTCTCTGGCGCGTAAAGCCGACTCGTTAGAACAGGAGATGGCTCGCCGGGATGCCTTTTTGAATAATATCAAACATATCATTACCGGAAATCTTCCGACCGAACCCGAGAAAGATACGACGATTATAAAGAAAGATTATTCTCAGGTTAAAGACGAAAAGATCCCTGAAGACAGCCTGATACGTCAGGAAATAGAAAACAGAGAAAAATATGCTTTAACCCCCGGAGCAAGCCTGGCCAGCCCAGTGAGCAGTACCATTGCCTCACTGAATTTTTACCCGCCCGTAAAAGGATATATTACTTCGAAATTCGATCCTGTCAAAGGTCACTTCGGATTGGATATTGCCGTTGGAGAAGGAGAAGCAGTGAAGGCTATTTTGGATGGTACGGTTATCAGTGCAGGATGGAATATGGCTACAGGATACGTCATCACCATACAACATACGGCCAACCTGATTTCGGCCTATATGCATAATTCCGTTTTATTGAAAAAACAGGGCGATAGAGTTAGAGCGGGAGAGCCTATAGCTATTGCTGGCAACACCGGTTCGTTGTCGACAGGCGTGCACTTGCATTTAGAGCTGTGGTATAATGGAACGGCCATAGATCCCGAAAAATATATCCATTTCTAATGATGATGATCAAGCGGCTGGCATTAATGGGTTCGACGGGCAGCATCGGGCAGCAAAGCCTCGAAGTAGTGCGACAGCATCCCGACAACTTTGTTGTAAATGTCTTGGCTGCTAACAACTGCAGTAATATTCTTATAAGTCAGGCCAAAGAATTCAGACCCAAGGTAGTAGCTATTGCCAACGAGGCCCACTACCCTCAGCTCAAAGCAGCGCTTGACGGTTTGGGGATAGAGCTGGTGGCCGGTGACAAAGCCCTGGCAGAAACGTGCAGCCTTCCTGAAATTGATATGGTAGTTGCCGCCATTGTGGGTTTTGCAGGCCTGCGTCCCGTAGTGGAAGCTCTGAACTCAGGCAAACACATTGCTCTTGCAAACAAGGAAACCTTGGTAGTGGCCGGCGAATGGGTGATGAATAAAGCAAAAAAAATCAATGTTGACATTCTACCCATCGACAGTGAACATTCTGCCATCTTTCAATGCCTCGAAGGCGAGAAACTAAATCCGGTGGAAAAAATCATACTTACCGGTAGTGGTGGGCCTTTTAGGGGGATGAATGCAGAAAAACTCAAAAACATTAGTCCCACAGATGCTCTTAGGCATCCCAACTGGAGCATGGGCCCCAAAATCACTGTAGATTCAGCCAGCTTGATGAACAAAGGACTGGAGGTGATCGAGGCCAAATATCTTTTCAACCTCGACCCTTCTCAAATAGAGGTAATCATTCATCCTCAGAGCATTATCCATAGTCTCGTGCAATTTGCGGATGGTTCCATCAAAGCTCAGATGGGATTGCCCGACATGCGATTGCCTATACAATATGCGCTCTCCTACCCTCAACGATTGCCTTCATCCTTCCCCCGGTTTGATTTTATGCGCTATCCCTCCCTTACATTCGAAAAGCCTGACACTTTAACCTTTCGAAGCCTCAATCTGGCATACCAAGCCTTGCGTAAGGGAGGAAACATGGCTTGCATCCTGAATGCGGCCAATGAAATAGCCGTACATGCATTTCTCAATCACTACCTGCCATTCCTGCATATTCCCCGCATTATTGAACAATGCATGGAAAAAATACCTTTCTTGTCAGCGCCCAGCCTCAGCGACTTATACGAAACCGACCGTCTGACACGTGAATTTGCCACCAGCCTCATACAAACATAGCGGTACGAAGATTGTTGTTTGATTACCCGAAATATAAATTTGAAATATGAATACACTCATCATGATTGGACAGCTCATCTTTGGATTGAGCATACTGGTGCTCCTCCATGAGCTGGGACACTACCTGGCCGCCCGTGCCTTTAAAATCAGGGTGGAGAAATTTTACCTATTTTTCGATGCCTGGAACATTAAACTTTTTAGTTTCAAAAAAGGAGATACAGAATACGGTATTGGCTGGCTACCCCTGGGGGGTTACGTCAAAATAGCAGGCATGATTGACGAGTCACTTGATAAAAGCCAGTTGGCCCAGGAGCCCCAGCCATGGGAATTTCGCTCGAAACCAGCCTGGCAGCGACTCATTGTAATGATTGCAGGAGTGGTGGTTAACCTGATTTTGGGGATCATCATTTTTTCATTCATTCTCTTTCATTACGAAAAAAACTACCTCCCTCTCTCCGAGGTAAACAAGGATGGTGTTTATGCAACTACAACCGGGCAGCATCTGGGTTTTGAAAGTGGAGATAAAATCATCAGCATCGATGGAGATCCCGTAGAGAGATTTAAGGATGCGCAATCTCTGATACTCCTTTTTGGAAGCCGGGTGGAAGTAGAACGACGGGGGGAACGCGTCACCATCGACATTCCGGAAAACGCCTACAAAAAAGAAGCAAAATCCCTCAGATTAAGGTTTATTGAACCGCTCAATTACAACTTCAGTATTGATAGTGTTTTGCCAGAGCTACCGGCAAGCCGTGCAGGACTGCGCAAAGGAGACAAAATCCTGGAAATCGATAGTCTTCCTGTATTTTCTTATGGCCAGTTTAAAGAAATGATCTCAGCTTCTGCAGGAAAAACCCTTAATGTGACGCTGCTGCGAGGGAATGATACTGTCCAAACCAGCCTGACCGTAGATTCTTTAGGTCTGATAGGTATTCTGGCCACCATGCCTTATAAAGAGAAGCATTACACACTATGGCAATCGCTTGCCTATGGATTTTCGGATGCCATGGACATGCTTTACATCAATGTAAAAGGCTTGGGCAAAGTGCTGAGCGGAGAAGAAAAAGCTTCAGATAGCATTCAGGGGCCCATTGGAATAGCTCGTATTTACGGGGCAGAATGGATCTGGTCAAAATTCTGGTACATCACCGGCCTTCTTTCGCTTATCCTGGCTTTCATGAATATTTTACCCATTCCTGCCCTCGACGGCGGCCATGTTTTGTTTTTGCTTGTGGAAATTGTGACACGCCGCAAACCTAGCGATAAATTTCTGGAATACGCTCAAATTGCAGGAATGATTATTCTCCTGGCTATTATGGCTTTTGCTATTGGAAACGATATTGTCAAACTTTTCAAATAGGTACATCCAATGATTTCTTTTCCTTTATATAATATTGATAATCAACACATCGATTCCATTATCAAACAATGCGAAACCTTGGCCTGCGAAAATGCAGCTAATGCCGAATTGCTGCATAGCCTGCTCAGTTTTGTTGACCTGACATCACTCAACGGAAACGACACTACAGCCTCCATCGACAAGCTTTGCGACCTGGCCTTGGCTGTTCCCGGAGGTGTAGCTGCTGTGTGTGTTTATCCTCCGTTTGTTAAACAGGTTCGCAAACGGCTGGAAGGTACTTCCATAAAAACTGCCGCTGTTGCCGGTGCTTTCCCTTCAGGCCAGAGTCCGATTGAGGTAAAAACGGCTGAAGTTTCATGGACGGTTGCCCAGGGAGCAGAAGAAATTGACATGGTAATCAGCCGGGGCAAAATGCTTGAAAAACACTACGATATCGTGTCCTCCGAAATTCGTGACATACGTGCTGCCTGTGGCAACGCCCACCTGAAGGTAATTCTGGAAACCGGAGAACTTGATTCTTTGGCAACTATCCGTAAAGCCTCTGAAATAGCATTACTGGCAGGAGGCCATTTTATAAAAACCAGTACAGGCAAGATAAGTCCCGCAGCAACGCCTGAAGCTGCAATTGTAATGTGTGAAACCCTTCGCGATTTCTATGAAATTTCAGGGATTAAAGCCGGCTTTAAACCAGCGGGTGGAATCCAAACCCCCGAACAGGCTTTGCTTTACTATTTTATTGTGAAAACTATCCTGGGGGATGAATGGTTAACACCCTATCTTTTTAGAATTGGCGCCAGCAGACTGGTCAACAACATCCTCGAAAAAATCAGCTAATTACAATTCAGATAATTCAACCGGTATCACCCAATAATAAGATTGATTAGGGGGTACCGGTATTTTTTATGTCATTAAAACTTGATTTATATCTTTGAGCAATTACCAAGCCCAAAAGAATGGCCACACAAACTAAAATTATCACCCATATTCTTAATGCTTTACAAATCGATCTGATAGCTATCGGGATTATTTATTTTATGCCCGAAATTGTATCAGCAACATCCTTACCCATTTATTTGTGTGAACCCATGAGGATTTTAACCCTGATAGGATTAGCCCACACAGGTAAGGAGAATGCATTGATTTTAGCCATTGGATTGCCGCTTCTTGGGTATCTTACCGGAGGACATCCGCATGAAATCAAATCAGGAATCATGGCCATTGAGCTGATAATTAACATCTTACTATTTTATGCCATTCGCTCACATTTACCCATAATTCTTGCTATGCCGCTGGCCATAATCAGTTCAAAATTGGTTTATTATGGTCTGAAATGGGCAGCAGTTAGCGCCAGTCTTATCGAAGCCCCCATAATAGCCACACCCATCTCATTTCAGATCGGAGTCCTTGTGGCCTCTACACTTTATGTTTGGTGGTATTTGAAAAAATAAAATCCGCTACGTATTCCTAAAATGCAGCTGAAACAAACCAAACTTGATGAAAATTGCCACCAGGCTATAAACTAACGTTTTTCAATATTCTCAGCAGGGTGCGACTGCTTTGTGGCTGAATCGAGGGAAATTTGCAGAACATTGGCCCGATGAATCATTTCATCATATATCTTATCGAGCACCAACGGATGAGCAGCGTACCATTCCATGCTTTCCTCAAATTGTTTACGCGTTATGCCATGTATGGAAAACACAGAGTCGTAGATTCTTTGCGCCAGCGATTTAGGATCCTCTCCCTGGGCCCGACGATAGGCAAACCATCCATCGGCCAGATGCATGTCGAGCATCAAACGGGTGAATTGTTCTTTTGGGATAACTCCCGGAGGAGGTGGTTCCTTTGAAGGGTTCTTGCAACCGGGAATTACCATGACCACTAAAAGAGCAGCCAATAAAAAAGGGAGTCCAGGTTTCACTTTCCTTCCTTTGATTTCTCCGTTGAACGTTTGGTGGCGGAGTTATATTCCTTGTTCAAAATCTCGAGAACGTCCTGGGTAATATCCAGAGCCGGATTGGTATAAAAAATATTTCCTGTCTTGTTGTATCCAAGGATATAGTCAAATTGTAAGTCTTTGTTAAATCGTTTAAGCATTCCTGTGACCGTATCTACCAGAATAACATTGATATTGGCCTCGTCTAAAGCCAGTTCTTGCTGGTAACGATCTTTAAGCTCCATGATGCCTTGTTGCTTCTGCATCAACTGACCATATATTTCCTGGGCGCTTTTTTCTGAGAGCGCATTCTTTTTAACACTTTCCTGAAAATAAGCAGCTTCCTTTTCAAGTTCTTGTTGTCTGCGGGTAATATCAGCATCAAATTTTTTGGCTTTTTCTGCCAATTCGTCAGCTTTGGCTTTTACAAAATCGTAGTGAGCCAATATAGAATCGGTATGAATGTAAGCGATGCGGTGGCCTGATGAGCTATCGGCAATGCCTCCTTTAAAATCTTTATGCCTGCCGGAGGGGCCGATAATCCAGAAAAGAAGCATGCCAATGAAGGCCAATACGCTAAGAACTAAACTGATGTTGCTTTTATTCATTTCAAAAGGCTTTAATTGTGAATTTTATAAGGTTAGCGGCAAATTTATAAAAATATAAGCTGCCACAGGAATTTCAGTATATGGCAGCTATTGTAGTACCTGATAAGCCAGGAAACTAGTTACCCATTTCCGACATAAACTTGATGCGCATCAGGCGAATTTCTTCCTCGGAGTATTCATCTTCGCCTAATTCCCTTAAAGCATCTTCAATTGAATCAGTTTCTGCCGAACGGAAATATTCAAAAATTTCTTCCTGGTGATATTCATCGATGTATTCATCGATGTAGTAGTTAATATCGATCTTGGTACCTGAGGCTACAATACGTTCAATGGCCGTGAGTAATTCATCAAATGTAAGATTTTTAGCCACGGCGATGTCTTCGAGAGGAACTTTACGGTCAATATTTTGAATAATAGATACTTTCAGCCCCGACTTATTGATTACCGACTTGACAACCATATCATTGGGGCGAATAATTTCGTTTTCCTCTACATATTGTTTGATTAAGTCGAGGAAAGGCTTGCCAAATTTCAGGGCCTTACCGGCGCCCACGCCGGTAATTTGCTTCAGTTCATCCATCGTAATGGGATACTGAATGGCCATTTCTTCCAAAGAAGGATCCTGAAAGATGACAAACGGGGGAAGATTCTCTTTCCTGGCAATTTCTTTTCTCAGGTCTTTGAGCAGCGCAAAAAGAGTTGCATCTGCTGTACCGGGTTTAGTTCCACCTCCTTGTTCAAGGCCTTCTTCTTCTTCGAGATTGTCGAAATCACGATCCTCTGTCATCATAATAGGTTGCGGATTTTTCAGAAATTTTTTGCCTAAATTGGTTATTTTTAAAATACCGTAGTTTTCTATTTCTTTTTCAATGAGATTTTCGATAAGCATCTGGCGGATGATAGCGTTCCAGTATTTTTCATCCTTTTCTTCACCTTTGCCAAATACCTCAAGCTTGTTGTGTTTGGCAGCCTTAACATTAGCTGTGGCTTTTCCGGTGATAATGTGAATCAGATGTTTAGCCTTGCATTGCTGCTTGGTTTGTTGAATAGCCTCGAGAACGGTAACTACATAATCCTGTGCATCAAAACGGGTTTTGGGGTGCAGGCAGTTGTCGCAATTCCCGCATGATTCTTCGGTGTACTGTTCTCCAAAATAGTGGAGCAATACTTTTCTGCGGCAAACCGAGGATTCAGCATAAGCGATGGTCTCGTTGATAAGCATCTTATTGATTTCCTGCTCGGCTACATGCTTGTTTTTCAGAAACTTTTCAAGTTTCTCCATGTCTTCATAGCTGTAGAAAGCGATGCAATTACCTTCGCCATCGTCGCGTCCTGCACGTCCGGTCTCCTGATAATAACCTTCGAGGCTTTTGGGCATATCGTGATGAATTACATACCGAACATCCGGCTTGTCAATTCCCATGCCAAAAGCTATGGTTGCTACAATCACATCGACCTCTTCCATAAGGAAAGCGTCCTGGTTGTTGCGCCTGGTCTGTGCATCGAGGCCTGCATGATAAGGAAGAGCCTTAATGCCATTTACCTGAAGGGTTTCTGCAAGCTCCTCCACTTTCTTTCTACTGAGGCAATATATAATGCCTGACTTACCCGGATTATTTTTAATGTAGCGAATAATATCTTTTACAACATCGTTTGTCTTGGGGCGTACCTCATAATACAGGTTAGGACGGTTAAAGCTCGACTTAAAGAGCTTTGCCTCCATCATGCCCAGATTTTTCTGAATGTCTTCTTGTACCTTAGGCGTAGCGGTAGCCGTAAGGGCCATCACAGGAACATTCTGACCAATAGCTTCGATAATGGGTCTGATGCGGCGGTATTCGGGCCTGAAATCATGACCCCATTCGCTTATGCAATGAGCCTCGTCAATAGCATAAAATGATATCCTGATGTTCCTAAAAAACTCTACACTATCCTCCTTGGTAAGGGTCTCAGGAGCCACATACAATAATTTTGTTCGTCCCGATTCTAAATCTGCCTTCACCTGGGCTATCTCTGCCTTCGAAAGAGTGGAATTCAAATAGTGAGCCAGACCCAATTCCATTCCGAAATTGCGAATGGCATCCACTTGGTTTTTCATAAGGGCAATAAGCGGAGATATCACTATAGCGGTTCCTTCGCTAATAATGGCTGGCAATTGGTAGCATAGCGACTTACCACTCCCGGTGGGCATAATCACAAATGTGTCGTGGCCGGCAAGCACACTGCGAATCACTGCCTCCTGGCTCCCCTTAAAATGATCAAACCCGAAGAAATTCTTCAAGGCCTCATAAACAGCATCCTGTACTTGCACTTTTTCTTTCAATTCTGCTTTCATTATGATTTATCTCAAATCTTTTATTTCAAAAGCATCCGGTACCTTGTTACCTACCTCTGATTTGTTGGGATTTTTGTGTTAAGTATTGATTATCAGATATTTAAATGATTTTGACATGAACTTGCAAAGATAAAAGCTTTTTCATTCCCGGCAAGGTTCATCGGTCGAAAAAATAATTTCCAGCATTTATGGTAATCGGTACACATTGCTTTTGTTTTGGTAAAGATAATAATAAAAAAATTGAATTAGTATTCTGATAACAAAATTTAACATATAGATTTTATAAACATACAAACAATAAACAATACCAACAAGGGCAAAGTCGTTAAAGAAAAACGCAAGCCGGAGGGTATTCGTATATTTGCCGGCTCAAACATATCACACTGATGCAGACCGAGAGAAGCAAAATCATAGAGACAGGCCGCCGCACTTTGAATGAGGAAGCCATGGCCATTAAGGGTCTGCTACCCTACATCGATGACAACTTTGCTAATTCCGTAGAAGTCATCCTGGCGAGCACCGGAAGAGTTATTGTAACAGGTATCGGCAAAAGCCTGGACATAGGACGAAAGTTTGTATCCACGCTCAACTCTACGGGAACCCCGGCTTTTTTCCTTCATGCCGCGGATGCTATCCACGGAGACTTGGGCATGGTGCGCCCCAATGATGTTGTGGTTTGTCTCTCCAAAAGCGGAGATACGCCCGAAATAAAGGTGCTGGTGCCTCTCATCAAAGCCAATGGCAACAAACTGATTAGCATTGTTGGAAACCCAAATTCCTTTCTTGCACAGAGAGCAGACATCACCCTGCTTACCATAGTTGAAAAGGAAGCTTGCCCCAATAACCTGGCTCCTACTGCAAGTGCTGCAGCCCAATTAGCCATGTGCGATGCGCTGGCCGTAGCCCTGCTTACCTCACGCGGCTTTTCTTCTGCCGATTTTGCCAGGCTTCATCCTGGGGGCACACTCGGCAAAAAACTCTACCTGCGGGTGGCTGACCTATACATTCGCAATGAAAAGCCCATGGTCAAGCCCGATACTCAAATTACTGAAGTCATACTTGAAATCACATCCAAGCGACTGGGTTGTACAGCCGTATTAGAAAACGAACAACTGCTGGGAATAATTACCGATGGAGACCTTCGTCGCATGCTCCAGAAATTTGGACCTAATCCTGAAGTGAAGGCTGCTACCATTATGACTCAAAATCCTAAAACCATTCATCCCGAAGCATTGGTAGCCGATGCCCTCGACCTTATGCGCGCTTACAGTATTACACAACTGCTTGTTGTAGAAAATAATATTTACAAAGGGGTTATCCATCTTCACGACATCCTGAAAGAAGGTATTATTTAATTCAATTTAATTGGACCATGGGAAAATTAGTTGACGAATTCAATGCCTACCGCCAGCGGATGAACGATAAAATCTTAGCATCTCCGCATAGCAAAATTCTTAAACGTATTTATGGTGTAGATACCCTTGCCTATGAGGAAGGTGCGCTGCCAGCTAAAACCAAGGAAATGCTGGGTTTGGCAACCAGCATGGTGCTTCGGTGCGACGATTGTATTCGCTACCACCTCCTGAAATGTCATCAATTGGGTGTTACTACGGCTGAAATTTTCGAGGTGTTTGGCATAGCTAATCTTGTAGGCGGCACCATTGTCATTCCTCACACCCGCAGAGCCCTCGAATTTTGGGAAGAACTTGAAAACGAAACCCAGGTATGAAACTGAAAACAGAAGGACTTTACAAAAAATACCGCAACCGCATGGTTGTTAAGGACGTGTGGGTTGAAGTAAATCAGGGAGAGATAGTGGGATTGCTCGGACCTAATGGAGCAGGAAAAACCACTACATTCTATATCATAACCGGGTTAATTAAACCTTTTGCCGGTAAAGTCTTTCTCGATGACACCGACATTACAGGGTTGCCCATGTACAAAAGAGCACAAATGGGTATTGGATACCTGGCCCAGGAAGCTTCGGTGTTTCGCAACCTTTCGGTAGAAGACAACATTAAGGCTGTGCTCGAATTCAGCAAATTTAACAAAGCCGAACAAAAGGAAAGGCTTGAGGCTTTACTAAAAGATTTTGGTTTGGAAAAAATAAGAAAAAGCAAAGGCATACAACTTTCTGGAGGTGAGCGCCGCAGAACTGAAATAGCCAGAGCCCTGGCCGTTGACCCTAAGTTTATATTATTAGATGAGCCTTTTGCAGGTATTGACCCAATTGCCGTGGAAGACTTGCAAGGTATTGTGGCACAACTCAAACATCGCAATATTGGCGTACTTATTACTGACCATAATGTGCATGAAACACTGAGTATTACCGACAGAGCCTACTTGCTTTTTGAAGGGACAGTCATGAAATCGGGAACTGCAGAAGATCTGGCCAATGATGAACAGGTTCGCAGGGTTTATCTGGGTCAGAATTTTGAACTCAGACGCTAAATTTCTTTTTTTAACACTGCTGCCGTAAGGTTTATTCCTAAATATATAAGCAGACTCATTCCCACCCCTGCCATTTGTGTCAATAAAACAAGCACCATACTTAATCCCAGAAATCCAAATTGAACAGGATAAATTCTAATTGATAATCGCTTGATTTTAAGACCAAAAAAAGGCACATCGGAAACCATTAGGATGCACAGGATCAACCCGAGACTTACCAGCAATAAGGGATGCATGATCCAGGCGCCAAAAAGGGAAGACAATCCACCGGGCGAATCGAGCGAGGCAACCATTAAAGAAGCCGCAGGGGTAGGCAATCCCCTGAAGTGAAATTCCTGGTGTGTATCCACATTAAAACGGGCAAGACGAAGGGCTGAAAACACTGGAAATAAAAGAGATAACCATCCGGCTGCTACCCAAAAAATCCCATTGTAATCAAGTGAGTAAAACTGATACAGTCGTAGTAAAATCAATCCCGGCAAGACACCAAACGAAACCACATCAGCCAGTGAGTCAAGTTCGCGACCAATAGGAGACTGAACACCCAGCCACCGGGCTGTTAATCCATCAAAAAAATCAAAAACACCAGCCAGCACTATCATCAAAGATGCATAGGCAGTATTACCATTCATCACCAATACAATTCCAACAACGCCGCTCAGCAAATTGAAGGAAGTAACAAGATTGGGAAAATGTTTCCGCATCTGCGCTTATTTGCCGCAAAAGTAAGCTAAAATCGCTCAATTAAAGAATACATCAGATTATTGCAGTCGGCTAAACATACCCCACTCCTCCTGAATATCTTTCAATACCAATATTATTTAGTTATAAAAACATTTATATTTGTATCGGAGTTAATTTTTGATTTTCCTGCCACAAAACCTTATA
>DDBO01000189.1 GCA_002332755.1 Bacteroidales bacterium UBA2030
GACCTAACATTTCCGTAGTTCCACGTCCAAAGAGGATTTCGGATGCCTCAACGGCTGCCTGATAGTCAGCTTCTGAATGGACTCTTATCGTAATATCTTTGGCCAGGGCTTTTTGCAACACACGCAAATGAGGGGCTTTGTTGTGCTCTTCAATCAGTCCATCTATTTCCTCCTTTTCAAGAGTGGTAAAAATTCGGATGAAATTAGCAGCATCTTCGTCGGCCGTATTAATCCAATACTGATAGAAGGCATAGGGTGTGGTTTTTTGGGGATCGAGCCAGAGGGCACCTGAAGCAGTTTTCCCAAACTTACTTCCATCTGCCTTCTTGAGCAAAGGGGTTGTTAAGGCATATGCCTCTCCCCCATCTTTGCGGCGAATGAGCTCTGTACCAGTTACAATATTGCCCCATTGGTCGCTTCCACCCATTTGCAGGCGGCAACCCATATTTTTATACAACCAATAGAAATCATATCCCTGAACCAGCTGATAGGAAAATTCGGTAAACGACATCCCATTCTCGAGACGCTTTTGCACCGAATCTTTAGCAAGCATATAATTAACCGTAATGTGTTTGCCTATATCGCGAATAAAGTCGAGGAATTCGTATCCCTTAAACCAATTATAATTGTTAACCATAATCGCAGCATTACCTGCGGCATCAAAGTCGATGAATTTTTCGAGCTGCTTTTTGATACCGGCGAGGTTATGCTCTAATTGCTCCCGTGAGAGAAGGTTGCGTTCCTCGCTTTTACCGGAAGGGTCGCCTACCATTCCTGTAGCTCCGCCAACCAAGGCTATGGGAATATGACCACAACGTTGAAAATGTACCAGGGTCATAATTTGAACCAGATGCCCTATGTGAAGCGAATCTGCAGTTGGATCGAATCCGATATAACCTTTGGCAGGTCCTTTCATGAGATATTCTTCGGTTCCGGGCATCATATCGTGCACCATACCTCTCCAGCGAAGTTCTTCAACAAAATTTTTCATTTCGTAAAATATTTAAAACAAAGCGATTAGAGCTCAATGAAGCGAAATATGAAGGAAAGGCGGCAGCAAAACTACCCCTGTTCCGGGCAATAGGGTGCAAAATTACAATCTTATCAGCAATGGCGACAAATGCCTAACTTTGTTGCATGATACTCGTTACAGGAAGCAATGGACTTGTGGGTTCCCACATCGTAAGCGAACTTCTCGGCAGAGGGGAGTCGGTGAAAGCGCTGATCAGAAATCCAAAAGCAATAAATCAGCTAAGAAGAACGCTGGCCTTTTACCATGAATATCCGGATGCATTATTAGAAAAAATCTCTTTCGCTGAGGGAGATGTTAACGATATCCCATCCTTGGAAAAGGCATTTGAAGGGGTGGATGCTGTTTGCCACTGTGCAGCTATTGTTTCCTTTCATCCAAGCGACAAAAAATCACTTTTAAAGGTTAACACCGAAGGTACCGCCAACGTTGTTAATCTGGCATTGTACAATAAAGTCAATCGTTTTTGCCACATCAGCAGTATTGCGGTTTTGGGAGAAAGGCCTGGTTCGACAATTACCGAAGATCCCTTGTTTGACATCCTTCCCAAAGGCACCTGGTATGCCCGCAGCAAATTTCTGGCAGAAAGAGAAGTATGGCGAGGCATTGAAGAAGGATTACCAGCCATTATACTGAATCCCTCTGTTATTCTTGGGCCTGGCGATTGGGCCAAAGGAAGTTCACAGCTTTTCAGTTTAATCCACAAAGGTTTGAAGTTTTATGCCGACGGAGTCACGGGATATGTGGATGTTAGAGATGTGGCCAAGGCCGCAGTTATCGCGCTTATGAGTAATGTTAGCGGAGAAAGATTCATTTTAAATGGAGAAAACCTTAGTTTCAGAGACCTGTTTTTCACTATGGCTGATGCCATGAGTATTCATAAGCCCTATATTCGGATAACACGACCTATTGCAGAATTAGTATGGAGACTAGCCTGGCTTGGTGAGAAAATAAGCGGCAAACCCTCTCCCATTACCCGCGAAACTGCCCGCTCAGCATTTCAGCATTATCGATATTCAGCCGAGAAATTCAAAAAACAATTCGATTTTCAATTTACCCCAATTCACGAGACCATTGCATTCACTGCATCTCTTTTTTTGAAAGAAAACTCAAGAAACCAAATTAAATCCATCCCCTGAGCCAATACCAAAAGATGGCTATGTATTCCCGTAAAACGGTAATCTCGAGTTTTAAGTAATTCCAGAAATCATAACGAAGCAGCGGCCAATTATCGGGAGTAGTTTCCAGAGCAGAATCCTTTCCCTCGGGTAAGAGGCCCACGGGTGAAAGTTCACTGCTAAAAGCGGCCATGGAGGCCACCTGTGTAAACCCCAATTTCTGAAATGTAGCCACACTTCGATAAGTATGTTCAGGAGAAGTTATTATCAAAAGACAACTCAGGGTATCATTTGAAATCATTTTTTTAATGTTTAGGGCCTGAGTTCGGGTATTTATTCCCTTAAGTTCATAACATATCCTTGAAGAGTCAACTCCTCTGAGGATAAGTTCCCGAGCCATGCGATGCGGGTGGCTGTCCTCAAAATATCGCGGGTCAACCGGTAAAGCAATGATAACTTTGGCCAAAGGGAACTTATGAGCGGCCTCAGCGGCAATATAGCATCTCATCAATCCTTCCGGGCTAGGCATACCTCCTGCTCCCATAACTACAATATAATTGGGTATGCAGGATTTATTTCCGCTTTTACCCAGCCGATACCAGGCCCAAAAAGGCAAGCTCGTAAAGCTCAATATGCCCATCAATAGGGCTACGAATCCCACAACACCGATAAAACAGCGAACCCAATTTAATATTTTCTTTAGCCTTGATGAAAAGTGAAAAGGCATCTCACTTTCAGTATTTCAAGCAAAGATAGGAAACTCAATTGCAAGACACACCCATTCATTCACTCCGATTTTCGTGCAAAGCGATGAGTCGATAGGCTTCCTCTCGCCCAAGCCATATATCTATCAAATAATGAATT
>DDBO01000133.1 GCA_002332755.1 Bacteroidales bacterium UBA2030
TGTTTATCAGCAATCAACAAAACATCTCCTAACATGGTGTTACGATTTTAAAGCATTTGCAAAAATACCGCAAAAAATTGCAGTAACAAAAAGGTGTTTTCAGGTGTTAAGCCGCTTGAAATAGAGTTTAAAGAATCAGACATGAAAAATTTACTTGCATAGGGTTTTGATTCAATAAGTTTTTGTACTTTTGCAGTCCGATTGTAAAAATCTGTAATAACTGTTAACTATTTAAAAATCAGAGTTAATGAAAAACCAGTACGAAACCGTTTTCATTATGACTCCCGTCTTATCTGAAGAACAGATGAGGGAAACGGTGAAGAAGTTTCACGACTTCTTAGTTGAGAAGGGTGCTGAAATTGTGCACCAGGAGAACTGGGGTCTGCGCAAGCTGGCCTATCCCATCCAGAAGAAATCCTCGGGCTTTTACCAACTGTTTGAATTTCGTGCAGAAGGAAGCCTGATCAACGAACTGGAAACCGCCTACCGACGTGACGAGCGCATCATGCGTTTTCTCACGGTACTTTTAGACAAGCATGCCATTGCCTACAACGAGAAAAAGAGAGCCAACAAGGCCGATGCATCTCAGGCAAATGAAGCTAACAACTAACCCATTAAAAAACAGTAAGCTATGGCACAAGGTGAAAGCGAAATCAAATATCTGACTCCTATTGCAGTAGAAACTAAAAAGAAAAAATACTGCCGCTTCAAGAAAAGTGGGATCAAATACATTGATTACAAGGATGAAAATTTCCTTTTGAAATTTGTGAATGAACAGGGTAAAATTCTGCCCCGCCGCGTTACCGGTACTTCGTTGAAATACCAGCGCAAAGTGGCACAGGCCATTAAACGTGCCCGCCACCTGGCTTTGTTACCCTATGTTGCTGACTTACTTAAATAAGGAGGAAACCGTCATGGAAGTAATACTTTTGCAGGATGTTCCCAAGCTGGGCTATGCTGATGAAATTGTAAATGTGAAAAACGGATACGCCCTCAATTACCTGATTCCCCAGGGACTTGCCATCATGGCTACCCCTTCCAACCGTAAAGTGCTTGCCGAAAACCTGAGGCAAAGAGCATTCAAACTCGAAAAAATTAAAAATCAGGCACTCGAAATGGCTCAAAAACTTGAAGGCCTTAAGGTTCGTATTGGTGCCAAAGCTTCTTCCACAGGTAAAATCTTTGGTTCGGTGAATGCCATCCAAATTGCCGAAGCCATTAAAGAACAACATGGTTTAGAAGTAGATAGGAAACGCATTGTTGTTGACGGTGAAAATGTGAAGGAACTCGGAACTTACACCGCAACTATCAACCTCCATAAAGAAGTAAAAGCTAAAATCGAATTTGAAGTTTTTGCTGAATAACATCAAGGTAACTCATTCAAAGCCCGTTTGCGACGTGCAGACGGGTTTTTTTCTTTAAAAAGGGTCATACTTTCTTAAAATTCCCCATGCTAAGCAAATCAGAAATCCAATTTTTCAGGAATCTGCGCGATCGAAAAACACGGCAGGAACATAAACTTTTTATGGCAGAGGGAGAAAAATTGGTGGAAGACCTTATTGATTCCGGCCTAAAAGTGCGCGACATACTGTTTACATCAAAATATGAAGGGCGCCTGAAGCTGCATGCCACGGCCCGCGAGATTAAAGAACCGGAAATGGAGCGAATTACAGCTTTTAAAACGCCTTCACCTATCTGTGCAGTATTCGAATTTACGGAGGCTGCAGAAAAAAGCTCGTTTATACCCCAGGATGAATGGATTTTGGCCCTCGATGGAATCAGCGATCCGGGAAACCTGGGCACTTTGCTGCGCAGCGCCGAATGGTTCGGAATATTCAAGGTTGTATGCTCCGCCGACACTGTGGATATCTATAATCCCAAATGTGTACAGGCCAGTATGGGCTCTGTCGGAAGGGTAAAAACTCTATACACCGACCTCTCAGCTTATCTTCAAAGCATCCCCGGCTTTGTTCCCATCTTAGGAGCTGATATGGTGGGACAAGATATTTATTCAACTCATTTACCCTCAACCGGAATACTTGTATTGGGTAGTGAAGGGAAAGGACTAAGCCCCGATGTGAGTAAAAAAATTAAAACGTGGATTTCTATTCCCCGCAATCATAAAGGCTCCCGGCCCGAATCACTCAATGTTGCTATTGCAGGTTCAATCCTCATTTCGCAACTTTGCAGCAAACAAAAAGCGTAATCAAACGTTATTTTTATAAGACCTCAAATAATTATTATTCTTATGATTATTAAACTTTTACTTATAGCCATTGTACTGTTGGGCGCTGCTTTTGTGGGAATTGCCATAAAGATGTTTTTCATCAAAGGCTCACAGTTTAAAAAGACTTGCGCTTCTTCCCTCCCCGGACAGAATATTTCCTGCAGTTGTGGAGGTGAGGGACATTGCCATAATGAATAGAAAAATATTCATTAAAAAAAGCCGGGAAATTGCATTCACTTCCCGGGTTTTTTGTTTAATAAACGGCCTACTTAGAAATCATTTGACTAAACCCGGGAGTCATTACTGTCATTAACTCCCCTTTATCATTAAAGGTAATAAACATAGCTTCCAGTCCGAGTTCCTTATGTGCCTTGATAAAACGCCAGGCCTCTTCGGCGCCCATCACCATAAATGCAGTGGCAAATGCATCAGATGTCATGGCATCGGAAGATACTACACTAACGCTCAACAAATTATGTTGAACAGGATAACCGGTTGCAGGGTCTATGGTATGCGATAATTTACGACCGTTCTCCACTCTATATTTACGGTAAGTTCCTGACGTGGCAATGGCTTTGTTGCACAACTCGATTACATTCTCGATTTGCCGGTCGGCGTTGGCACTGTCTGCAGGTTTTTCTACACCCACCCGCCATGCGGTGCCATCGGGTTTGCATTCTCCGGCCAATACTTCTCCACCTACATCAATCAAAAACGCACGAATTCCTTTGCTTTTTAAAAATGAAGCTATTACATCAACAGAATAACCCTGAGCAATGGCATTAAAGTCGAGACGAATCAGGCTATCTTCCTTTATCAGCCTGTCCCCTTCAATTTTTACTTTGCGATAATCAATATGCCTGAGGGCTTCCGTAATTTTTTCGTCATTGGGAACCTCTCCCTTTTTTTGGTGAAAGCCCCAAAGTTCAACCAAAGGGCCTACACACACATTGAATTTTCCATTGGTCAGGCGTGCCACCTCCATCGATTTTTCAAATACTGCAATAAACAGAGAGTCCAAATGAACCTGCTCGTTACGATTAACTTTAGAAATAATACTGCTATCAACCCATAAAGAAAGAGAATTGTCAAATTCTTTCAATAAGGAATCTATGGAAGTTTGGAAATTCCGGTTTAGGGTATCGAAATAAGTCACTTCATAATAAGTACCCTGGGCCTCTCCTCTAAAAAAAACTCTCTGGGGTTGTCGTCTTGATTTACAAGAAAATAATATTGTTCCCGCAAGAACAATAAAAAACATCCATGTATAGACAGATTTCATAATTTGTGAAGTATTAATTTTGGATGCAAATTTCATTAAAAACGCAAGAATATGGAAGAAAACCCTAATCAGCATTATCGCTGCATGTTGTGCGAGTACACTTATCGCCCTGAAAAAGGAGATCCCCTCAATGGCATTCCTCCGGGAACGCCTTTTGATGATCTGCCAGACGACTGGACCTGTCCCAAATGCGGAGCGTCGAAGACCCAATTTTATCCGGCCGACTGATTTATGTAATTCTCTATAGACGTAAGGGCTTCTCCCGCCTTCAGGGGAAGAAATAAATCGACAATATTGTATGTAAATTCTCCCGGCTCCGGATTTATTTCAATGATAAAGGCTCCCGCTCGGGAAGCATATACAGGAATCATATTGGCTGGCATTACGGAACCGGTCGTACCAATTACCAACATCACATCGCATAACGATGCTTCTTGCACAGCAGCCATGGCAGCCTGATGGGGTATTTCTTCACCGAAAAAAACAAAGGAAGGCTTCAATACTCCTCCACAATGACATCGTGGAGGTATTTCTCCTAAAATTGCCTGTGTGGCTGTTTTCACAGAATGACATTTCAGACATTCAAGCGTTCGGCTGTTGCCGTGGTATTCTATTACATTCTGGTTACCCGCTTCCTGATGAAGATTATCGATATTTTGGGTAATAACAGCCTTAAGCAGCCCCTGGTTTTCCCATCGTGCCAACACCTCATGCGCCTTATTGGGTCTGGCTTTCAACATTTGGCTGTAAAAAATCTCAAATAAAACGGGCCAGCATTCCTCCGGATATTTTTTGAAATAATCAATTTCGACATATTTCGGATCATATCTGCTCCAAAGGCCATCTTTTCCCCGAAACGAAGGGATGCCGCTTTCTACACTTATGCCTGCGCCGGTAAACGCAACCAGATGTTTGGATTTTTTGACGGCATTCCCTGCTTTCTCAATAAGCTGTTTAATATCCTCCATGATAAATATTCTTTATAGATTCATGTCTTTTTCTGATAAGTCCATAAATTTGACCACCCAAATTTACAAACCATGCGTAAAAACTCACTTTTTGTGCTTTGGACAGCCTTGCTTTTTGGGCTTGCCAGTCATTTGGTAAATGGACAAACCAAAGAGTTAAGCCTCGATGTAATTTTCAAGAACCGTGAATTAAGAACCAAAGGACCGGGGGTCATCATTCCTCTCCGCGATGGCATTCATTATCTTAAAAACGACCGTGATACCTTATGGAAGTATGATTATTCTACAGGGAAAAAAGACGGCTACCTCTGTGTCTTCAGCGACATTAAAGATGATGAGGGGAAAAACCTCGATATAGATGAATTTACGCTTAGTCCTGATGAAACCCTTATGCTTATTGCAACAGAGACTGAAGCTATTTACAGGCATTCCAGTAAATCAGAGTATTACATTTATGATCTTTCAAAGAATCAAACTCAGCGACTGTCGGTTGGGGGCAAACAGCGTTTAGCTGAGTTTTCTCCAGATGGCAGAAAAGTAGCCTTTGTAAGAGAAAACAATTTGTATATCAAAGACCTTTCCAGCGGCTCTGAAACTGCTATCACGACCGATGGAAAATTGAACAGTATCATTTATGGTACAACAGATTGGGTTTATGAAGAAGAATTTAGTTTTACCAGGGGCTTCTTTTGGTCACCCGATGGAAGTCGGATTGCTTACTACCGTTTCGATGAATCGAGAGTGAAAGAATTTAATATGCCCATGTATGGCACGCTGTACCCCGAGGAATATCGTTACAAATATCCCAAAGCCGGAGAAGACAATTCCATCGTTGATATTTTTGTTTACGACCTGAAGGAGGGTAAATCCATAAAACTAAATACAGGCTCTGAAAATGACCAATATCTGCCGCGTATGATGTGGGCTGATAAATCGGGTATGCTTGCCGTTCAGCGTCTTAATCGGCTTCAAAATCATCTGGAAATAATTCTTTTCGACCCGGCTACCGGTAACGGGCGTGTAGTTTATGAAGAAAAAAACAAATGGTACATAGAAATTACCGACGATATGACCTTTTTGCCCGGGGGCAAAGAATTTCTGATAACCAGCCAGAAATCGGGCTACAACCATATCTATTTAATTAACACGGAAGGCAAACCCGAAAAGCAACTCACAAATGGCAATTGGGAAGTAGAACAAATACTGGGCTATAACCCGTTACGAAAGCTTATTTATTTTAAAGCTGCTTACAGCTCACCACTCAACCGGGAAATTTGCAGTGTCGACTTAAAAGGCCGTATGAAGGTTATTGCCGGAATCCCCGGTACAAACACAGCTCAGTTTGACCCTACCTATAAATGGTTCCTGAAATCCTGGTCGGATGCAAATACCCCGCCCGTTTATTCCATTTGCGACGCAAACGGAAAAGAAATCAGAATAATTGAAGACAATGCTGCATTAAAAGCAAAGATGCCAGAATGGGGCCTCCAAATCCGCGAATTTTTCACCTTCAAAACCGGACAAGGCGTTGACCTAAATGGTTGGATGATAAAACCATCCAATTTTGACCCGACAAAGCGTTATCCTGTTTTGGTCTACCTTTATGGTGGTCCCGGCTCTCAAACTGTGACCAACAGTTGGGGCGGTGGTCAACTTTGGTATCAAATGCTCGCCCAAAAAGGAATTGTGGTGGTATCGGTTGACAACCGGGGAACAGGCTTCAGAGGGGAAGAATTCCGTAAAATGACTTACGGTCAACTCGGAAAATACGAGACAGAGGACCAAATTGAACTGGCCAAATATCTTATAAATCAAGGCATTGCCGAGCCAGGACGCATCGGAATCTTCGGATGGAGCTATGGAGGCTATATGTCATCATTGTGCATGACCAAAGGCTCAGAATACTACAATGTGGGTATAGCCGTAGCACCAGTAACTAATTGGCGTTACTACGATAATATTTATACCGAACGCTATATGGGCCTCCCTAAAGACAATCCCAATGGTTACGACGACAACTCCCCTATCAACCACGTCAGCAAACTTAATGGGAAATACCTGCTTATCCATGGCACTGCCGATGATAACGTGCATTTTCAAAATTCTGTAGAAATGGTAACGGCTCTGGTTAATGCAAATAAGCAATTTCAAACCATGTATTATCCCAATAGCAACCATGGAATATACACCGGAAGGAACACGACTTACCACCTTTATACCCTCATGACCCAATTTCTGATGGATAACCTTCTGAAATAAATATTATTACCTAGGCTAAAGTCATCAAAACCAACAACCCCTCCACCAAGACAGTGAAGGGGTTGTTTATTTAAAATACACATTCAACTTTGGAGCATACTATCTGAAGCCCAGTGTTTACAAGAATTTTAAAAAATTTTATAAAGAAATTTTAACAAGGAGATTAAACCTTTTAGTACCTTTGCGCCTCCAAAAGGTCGATGTGTGCTTACTCATGGTTTTGGTCACAACTTACCTATTGTCATCAGAGGATTACACACATCAGGATGGAACACAACCTGTTAATTTAATAGGATTTGGTTAAAACCGAACCCCCCCGGCCGGGATGGCACGGGGGGTTCATTTTTATAGACTTTCCGCTTGCAATGGAAACATATATAGTTTTTTACCGTATAAAGTGAAAAAAATTGCAATGCCGGTGCATCGTGTTTATATCGTAACGGGCGAAAAAGGAGAAGGCAAAACCAACCTCGTGGAAAACGTGGTTCAGTGCATGCGCCGACAAGGATATACTATAAGAGGATTTATTTCGAAAGGTTTCTGGAAGGGCAACGATAGAAGCCATTTCGAATTAACTGACTTAGAAAATGGAAACAAAATACTGCTTTGCACCCGTACGCCGCATAAGGGTTGGCCTGAGTGGGGCCCGTTTTACTTCAACCCGGAGGCATTTGCCAATGCCGAAAAGATCGTAGATTCCTGTTTGGCATCGAAACCAGATTTATGGGTGATGGACGAAATTGGCAAATACGAAATTAACGGCGGGGGCTTTGATTTTCTAATCCAAAAATTACTGAAAGCTCAGGTTTACCCTCAACTCTGGGTAGTGCGCCGCTCATATGTGGTGGAAATAATCGAGAAGTACGGAATGCAAAATATCTCTATTTTTGACGTGGCGAATCACATTGCCCCTCAAATTTGTAGAGAAATTGCCGATCAACTACCGGAGTAATTCATGATTAACTTTTTTATTGCCCTCTTCTTCAGTTCATTAATAGTAATCACTTTTAAAATCATTGACCGCTACAAACTACATCTGCTGACAGTGGTCTTTGTAAATTACCTTACAGCAGTAATTATTGGTTTTAGTGCCACGCATGGTTTTTTCCTTGATAATCAACTTTTCGGCTTGCCTTGGTTCCCTTATGCCCTGGCCGGAGGTGTTCTTTTTATAATCACCTTTCTTTTGATGGGGCTTTCTACGAGGCATGCTGGTTTAGCCATTACGAGTGTGGCTGGTAAAATGTCAGTTGTCATTCCCGTAATTATGGGCTTCTGGTTGTTAGCTGAAAAAGCGCAAGGATTTAAATTATTCGGTATTGCCCTGGCTCTATTGGCCTTTTATCTCACATTTGCATCCCGTTCTCAGGAATCTAAAAAATCTCTTTCCCGAAAGATATTTCCTGTACTTCTTTTTTTCTCAACAGGAATGGGCGATTCCCTTATCAAATATGCCCAGGTGAATGCCATTGGCAACGACTTTTTACCCTTTCTGACCGTAATTTTCGGCGTTTGCCTGATTGCAGGAATTTTTATGGTTACTGTCCAACAGGGATGGCAACAAACTCATTGGACCTCTGCCAATATGTTCATGGGAATTGCTTTAGGAATCTTCAACTGGCTCTCCACCATTTTTTTGCTTAAGGCCATGCAAATCATGGAAGCCAGCGTCATTTTTCCCGCTTTCAATGCCAGTATAGTTGCCATTGCCTCGCTTACCGGCGTGTTTATCTTTAAGGAAAAGCTCAAAACTATCAACTGGATAGGTGTCACATTGGCCATACTTGCCACTTTACTTGTAGCAAGCACTTGAACATATGGCGCAAAAATCAATAATAATGCGTCTTAACAACCGGATTCCAAAGTTCCCGATAGGAAGAGAACCTTTCCCCCTTGCAGATGCTGTTGAATATGCAATTTTGATGTTGTTTAATGTGAAGTGTTCGGGTTAGCGAGCAAGGCCTTTTTGCACATCGACCCGAAATGCACAAGGGTTCTTCGAAGCAACAACTGCGCCCCATCATATAGAGCACATCATTCATTTGTAACACTCCCCTGCCTGCACTGGCAGCTATAGCAACCGAAGCTTGGATACAGGCTTCCCGAATCAATCCATCATCGGGCAATTCTTTACGCATAGCGAGAGCTTCGTGCAATTCTAAATCGTGAATCTCCACCGCCCCTGTTCTTAATAATACCCGTTGCATGTGATAATCCATTACCGGGACAAGATTCTCAGGGTCTTTAATGGAAAAAAGACCTGCATCTGAAAGTAGTTTGATTAGAAAAGACGCCTTTTTAAAAAGGGGATCACTGTATGCCTCAAAAATGGCCAAACACTTATAAATCCCATTTTCACCCCCCGCCCTTCCCTCTGTGGTTTGCAACAGATTCAACACACTTCCCTGGTAATTTTCCAAGAGCTTTACAGCCATATCTTTATAGAGAGTTGCTCGCTCCTCCAGGCGATCAAGAGTAGAGATCCGGCTTTCCGGAGGAATGAAAAATGAAGCAAGACCCTCTGCTATAGCCTCATCTGAGGAGTTTACAATACCTAAAGGATCAGCAAGCCATGAGTCCGACTTGAAAATTCTGATAAATCCGTCTTCCAGATAATCCCAGCCAAAAAAATTTGCGGGTCGATTAGCCAGGTTCCAGGTTTGATGACAGATGCCAACTGAAAAAAAATACATACGTGCCTTCTCCTCGGGAAGAAGGTCAACCGTTAGAAACGGCCTCATGTAAAATTCATCCCTGAAATGATAGTGAGCCAGTTTCCGGCCTAATGCCTTACACTGTTCATTATTCACCTCCACACCCGGACGAACATTACTCATCCTTTTGAGATTTTTCCCCTACAAACCAATAGTTTCGGTCGTCGAAAAGAACATTGAAAGTTGTAAGACTACCGTAACAACGGGTTATGTACTGTTGAAGTTCGGCCTTCTGTATATCTGTGAGCACGGGATGACTGTTAATATTTTGCTCCAGCACCCGCAACCTGTCACGAACCATTACAATTTTATGAAAAAAAGTATCTATCGGGATTTCTTTTGCTTTTAGACCTTCCTTGCCAGGCTGAAGGATGAGTGTGCCACCTTCCCATTTTCCACCCATTTCAGCTTTAAATTGTAAGGCATTGTAGCGGTCGAGAACAGAGGCCAATAAGCGCTCTATTTCGCGAATATCGGGTAAGGTTGAAGCCACCGGTTCTTTCGGTTGGCCCAAGTCTTCAACTATTTCAGCCTGAAAGCCACCACGCGCAAATTCCATTTTACCTCCACGGGCAAAATAAACCTCAATACCAGACAAAGTTACCCGGCTGACAATACCTTCGCCATACTTTTCGTGCATCACACGCATACCAGGGGTATATTCTCGCATAAATTCATGGATTAGGTTAGGCTGACAAAAATAATCAAAGCCCCTGGCTCAACACTTCAACAACCAGAAGAATTGGATTTTCTCAACGAGCAGCCGATAAGACATAGCAAAGCGAAAGATCAGCATTAGAGAAATGGATAAAATAGGCCACTGTAAATAAAAGTAATGAAAAAGCCAGGGTTAACCCCCGGCCTTTCCATAAAATTTACAAGACAATTGCCTTTTCAGGACAACGGGCAATGCATATCCTGCAATTTCTGCATCCCTTCTCTTCTATAAATGCTTTTCCCTCCTTCCAGATAATGGTGTTGGCAGGACAAATATCTATACAAATTCCACAGCTTGTGCATTTTTCCGTCAACACCTTAGGATAAGGAACCTTAATATCGGTACGTGGCTTGACCTGATGCAAAGGCTGGTTTGAAGGGTTTATCTCACCGGTTTTTACCTCTCCCCTAACCAGAGGTACACCACAATCCGGACATGTCAAAGTGCGACAAGGCACACCCGCAACATGTTCGGTATAAAAATCACATTCTGGGCATACACAAAAACTTCTTTCGCTTTGTGCATGATGCTGATGATGTCGTTTCCCGGAGTCATGCATAATCAACCGAAATTATGTGGTTTAGTGTTCTCCGTGATGATGAGGCCCGTGCCCACTGTGGTGATGGTGATCATAGTCTTCATGGTGATGATGTCCATGACCTTCATGGTGATGACACGATTGGTCGGTTGATACCAATTTACCGGCCAGATAATCCTGGGCTAATGCATAGTAGTTTTTAACAGGAGCTCCCAACAGCACCTTAATGCCGGCCGACTCCAACATGTTAACAGCGTGCCCTCCCATACCTCCGGCTATCACATCTGTTACATGGTTGGCAGCCAGAAATCGGGGATGCCCGCCGTGTTCATGTACAGGGGCAGGCACAACTTTTGTCCCTACAATTTTACCATCTTCTACATCTACAAAGGCAAAAGCCTCACAGTGTCCAAAATGTCCGGACAATACATCTCCTTCAAGCGGAATAGCGATTTTTTGTTTCATGATTTTATCATTTAAGGTTCAACAATTAGAAATTTATACTTTAGAGGATTTTCTCCCCAGTAATTCAAGTACTTGTCCAATAGTCAGATGTTCGGTGAATATTGCTAACTGAATCTGTCGGGCATCGAGCCATTGCTTGAGTTTTTTACCAACCCGCCTACTTATGACCAGGGATACATTGCGCGATATCAATACTTGTAAAATTTCGTGCCCCACTTCATTTTCGTTATGAGAGTAGGGATTGGGGAAAAACTCCAGTGCACCGGTTAGGGTATCATAAAAAACCACCCATGGACTTCTGGCTAGGACTTCGCTTAGCAAGGCCTGCTTGTCGTTTCCTGAGGATGCAATGGCAACTTTCATAATTTTTCGTGTTTTGGGTTTGATGGGAATTTTTTTCCGCATTTTTTGCACCAATGCCCGGGCCTGTTACCCTTAAGTCGCTCCAAACTGCCTCGTGACCCACATTTAGGGCATGTTGTATTTAAATTATTGTCCGCATCTTCCATCATAAATTGTTCACCCAGTCCTTTCACCTGTTGTGAACCACACACCGGACATTCGTCTGGTGGCAAAGGCCTTGTAACACTGCTGAAATAACAACCGCAATCCTGACAATGATACCAATCTGTATCGAAAAACCCGGCTCCGCCCATGAAATGCAAAGGCCTTCCTTCCACAAATGCCGTCGCTACTTTACGCAAAGCCTGACTGTAAATTCGCGTAAATGTAGGGCGGGAAACCCCCATACACTCCGAGGCTTCGATTTGGGTAAGCCCCTCATAATCACATAATCGGATGGCTTCATATTCTTCGAGGTGTATAATTACCTGCTCTTGGCTTATATCTTCCTGAGGTGTAGTTGTTGGAATAAATCCCTGAATTACAGGAGCGTTAATCACTCGTCGGGGTATTTTTATCCGTGGCGACATATTGAACAATATTTCACTGCAAAGATAATGAACTTTTGTTCAAAATCATTTTTTTGTTCCTTTAAAAACTCAAACCCATAAGATTTGTTGTTTTCCCCAAAAAAGCCTTAATGAAAACAAGAGGAAAAATACTCGTCATCCTATTTTTTGGAGTCTTTTTAGGAGCACTGGATATAAGCATTGCCGGGCCTGCCTTGGCTGCCATTGCCACCGATATTCATATCCCTGAGAATCAACTGAGCCTCATTTTCACCCTTTACATCCTTTCCAATCTGGTAGGCTTACCACTTTTAGGGCGGCTTTCCGATGTAACAGGTCGCAGGTTAGTATTTCGAACGGGTTTAGGAATCTTTATCCTTGGTTCACTAATTACAGGGTCGGCTGAAGCCTCCCTTCAGTTATTTATTGGCAGGTCTTTGCAAGGACTGGGTGCCGCAGGCATTTTCCCGGTTGCTACCGCAGTCATTGGGGATATTTTCCCGCCTGATCGCAGAGGACGTGCATTAGGCACCATTGGTGCAGTATTTGGAATTGCTTTTATGTTTGGGCCTCCCTTTGCAGCACTTATTCTCAAATACTTTTCATGGCATTATCTTTTTTTACTCAATGTTCCGGTTGCCCTTCTCATATTCGTTGGCTCATATATGTTGCCAGGTAAAATACCGCAAAAGAAAAGTTCATTGAATATTTCCGGGATATTTTTAATGGCTCTTTTTCTGGTTCTCTTTACCCTCACTTTTACTTATAGTCGGCTGCAATGGCCATTCGACAGGGAAACGAAATTTGAAATTTCTGATTTATACCCTTTTGCTACCCTTCTTTCCTTTCTGATTCTTTCATGGCATGAAAAAAGGGCCGATAATCCCGTCCTAAACATTCAATTTTTACGAATCCGCCAGGTATTGTTAGCAGGACTATTGGCAGTGGGTTTGGGTTTATCGCAGTCGGTTTTTGTATTTATTCCCCGAATTACCGTCGATTATTTTGATGTTCCTGTTTGGAAGGCTGGGCTCATGTTAATGCCAGCGATTCTTGGTTCAGCCATTGCATCTCCTTTAGCCGGCCGACTAATTGATTCTCAAGGGAGTAAAATTGTAATCAAGACAGGCCTGATATTAGCCTCGGCAGGATTTATAATCTTTGGGCTTTGGGGTGAAAATCTTTATCTATTTTATTTTTCAGGCATTCTCATTGGGGTAGGTTTGGCCATTCGTCCCGGTCTCAACTATATTATTTTGAATGAAGCCGGAGCTACCTACAGAGCCACAGCACAAGGAGTATTAACGGTTTATGTAAGCATGGGTCAAATAGCCGGAACGGCGTTTATCGGGAATGCAATGGCAACGAACCAGAGGGGAAATTATGCATTTTTACTTTTTGGCGTTCTGATTGCCATATTGGCCCTTATAAGTTTCTTCCTAAAAAAACATACTCAAGAAGCCTTTTCAGAAGAACAATCAACGGGGCCAGGCGAGAAATAGCCCGGTTTCTTCATCAAATTTCCGTTCGAGGGTAATGGGTGAAATACCTATAAAGACTTCAAGGGTAGGATTAACCCTTGCCTCGAAAAGATGACCAGCCCGAGCCTGAAAGTCGGAACCTGCAAAAGTGACATGTAAATGTAAAAAGGGTTTTCCCTCCTTGAGCATGATGTTCCCGGTAAGCGAACTGATTTCATGAATATCTTCGAGTACTTGCTTATGGTAGATCCTTTTCTCCGGGTTCCAGGCACCAAACTCAATTCTGTCAACAGCACCAATTGCCTGAATCCAGCCACTGCTTATTTCCAATCGATAACATAAGTCTGTTAACGTTTCAACTACAGGTTCACCTTTGGCAAGCCTGGCAAATACTACTGAATCGCTTCGCGAAAAAATCATACTTTTTTTGTAATAATTTGGACAACAGAGATGAGATTATGGTTCAATTTTCAATTGCTCGACAAGCTTGTCAACCTCCGCCTGACGTTTGAATAAGGTTTCACGATATTTTTGGGCCTCAGGTGTTTGCTTATGCAGTAGCGATTGCTCAATCCAATATAGGGCAATATCAAGCTTCCCCTGCATTTCGCTGGCTAAAGCCATATTAAAAGAAGCAAGGGCTGCCTGAAGTTTCCTTTTACCTGAGGCAGGCTTAATCCAATAACGGGCAGCGGTGGCCCACATACCTTGTTGGGCATATTCAGCACCTTTCTTAAAGTCGGAATTATTGGATAAAACGAAATAAAAACGCTGTTCATTACGAAGTGTCGGGCTAATGCGGGAAATATATTTATTTCCAAGTTGACTAGCTATTCGGGCAAATGCCTCGTCCCTGGCCGGAAAAGCCTGAAGGCAACGATCCCATCCATAGGCTACATTATCCCAAAAAAGGGTATCGCTCACAGTATATCTATCCACAACGACTTGTTGCTTAAGATCATAAAACCTGAAGTCGGCCGCACCCACTACTTTCATTTTCATGTAATAAAGTCCCTGGTCGAAACCGTAATAATCGAACATATCGAAAGCCCGAATGTCTTCGAGCACGATAGCTCCTTGAGCTCCGGCAGGTGAACACAAGGTATCCAGAACCATCAAGCCCAAGGGAAGGGAAAACTGCTGTTGAGGTTGGCGGGGTAGCAAATAAGGATCGGAAGCCAGTTCAAATCTCGCACTTTCCGACATGGCAGCTGTCATGGCATCAATAGCCGACCAGGAAAGCAACGTATCGTATTTCACCGAATCGTAATATAGTTTTCCGGCAAAGGCATAAAAAACCCCATTAGAATCACTGTTATTCGCAATAGCGTTGTTGATGACACAAACTTTATAAATATTTGACGGAATAGAAACGGTTGCAGGTGCCAAAACTTTGAAATGAATGGCCTGCCGGGTTTGGCAACCACCAGATAATAAAGCAAGCCCAAGCAGCAAACCAAGATAAATTCCAGTATTTAGTCGGTATTTGTAAGAGGTAGAAAGGATCATTCCAAAAATACAATATGAATAAGCTAAATTAATAACTTCAAAAACACCTAAATGTTACTTGAACATTCAAAAAATTTTCCTGTACAGAAAAGGATAAATGGAAGGGGAGAAGATTTATGGATGAGATATTCTATGGGAGAACATACTTTAAGCTTGAAAATGAATTATCTTTGGGGGTGTAATACAATTATTTAGAACAATTATAAATTTCTGTTATTTTTTTAACATTGTTAATTTTTTAACAACAGAGTTATAAATTTGCAAAGCACTAAAACCCATAGGCATATTTAGCAAACAAATTGATTTTCAATTAATTATACAAAAGCATTAAACAAAAAACACCCAGCTATGAGCCAGATCAAATCGTTAGATGATCTTAAAAAAATCAAGGAAGCTGTACAGCAAAAGATACAGCTGAGAGAAAAAAGTCTGGATCCGGAAAAAGTGGTGCAGATAAAGGTAGGCATGGCCACCAGTGGAATTGCTTCCGGAGCCCGCGAAGTGATGGCTTTTCTGATAGAAGAACTCGAAAAGCGTAACATCGAGGCAGTAGTCACGCAGGTTGGCGATATGGGCTATTGCTATGCAGAACCCACCATCGAAGTTACCTTACCCGGGAAAGAACCGGTAGTTTTTGGAAATGTAGATACCAAGAAGGCTGACGAAATTATCGAGAAATATATTAAAAACGGAGAATTGATAGACGGTATCTTACCGGCAAATTATCACACCATATAAAATTAACAACCAAAAACCTGACTGCAAATGACACAAATCAAGATGCATCTTTTGGTTTGCGGGGGCACAGGTTGCCGCTCATCGCATAGTGAGTTGGTAGCCAAGGCGCTCAATGAATCATTAGCAAACCATGGATTAGATGCCGAGGCAAAAGTGGTGAGCACCGGATGCTTCGGATTTTGCGAGAAAGGCCCCATCGTTAAGGTAGTACCCGACAACACGTTTTATGTGCAGGTGAACCCTGACGATGCGGAAGAAATAGTAAAAGAACATGTCCTGAAAGGGCGCAAAGTGCAGCGTTTGCTCTATCTCGATCCCGAGAAGGAGAAGACTGTGAGCGACGACCGTCACATGACGTTCTATAAAAAACAGATTCGTATTGCTTTACGCAACTGCGGATTTATTGATCCTGAGAATATTGATGAATATATAGCCCGCGACGGTTATTCAGCTCTGGCCAAATGCCTGACTGAATTTACTCCACAGCAGGTAATAGATATAATAAAAAAATCGGGTTTGCGTGGACGTGGCGGTGGCGGTTTCCCGACGGGATTGAAATGGGAAATCACCTCACGCGTACAGGCAGATCAGAAATATGTTATTTGCAATGCCGATGAAGGAGACCCCGGTGCTTTCATGGATCGCTCTATCCTGGAAGGTGATCCTCACTCCGTAATTGAAGCCATGGCTATTAATGGTTACTGCACTGGCGCCAGCAAAGGGCTGGTTTATATTCGTGCAGAGTATCCGCTGGCTATCAAACGGTTGCAAATTGCCATTGATCAAGCCCGCAAATACGGATTACTCGGTGAAAATATATTCGGCACAGGTTTCAACTTCGATATTGAACTTCGTTATGGAGCCGGTGCTTTTGTATGTGGTGAAGAAACGGCCCTCATTCACTCTATGGAAGGCAAGCGTGGTGAGCCCACTTTTAAACCTCCATTCCCTTCAGAACATGGTTACCTGGGTAAACCCAGCAACGTAAACAACGTTGAAACCTATGCCAATGTTCCGGTTATTATTTTGAAGGGGCCCGAATGGTTTGCCAGTATTGGCACCGAAAAATCCAAAGGTACCAAAGTATTTGCCCTGGCCGGTAAAGTAAACAATGTGGGACTGATTGAAGTGCCCATGGGAATTACCCTTAGGGAAGTAATTTTTGAAATTGGCGGGGGTATCAAAGGAGGAAAAGAATTTAAAGCCGTTCAAACCGGTGGCCCCTCGGGTGGCTGTCTTACTGCCCGCCATCTCGACACCCCCATCGATTATGATAACCTGCTGGCAGCAGGCTCAATGATGGGTTCAGGGGGTATGATTGTAATGGACGAAGATGACTGCATGGTGTCGATTGCCAAATTTTACCTTGAATTCACTGTTGAAGAATCCTGCGGCAAATGCTCACCTTGTAGAATAGGAAATAAGCGCCTTCATGAAATTCTTGAAAAAATCTGCAAGGGAGAAGGCACAATGGAAGACCTGGAAAAACTTAAAAATCTCAGCCAGGTCATCAAAGATACCTCCTTGTGCGGATTGGGTCAAACCTCTCCCAACCCTGTGCTCTCTACCTTGGAGAATTTCTGGGATGAGTATGTTGAACATGTGGTTGACAAGAAATGCCGTGCTGGAGTGTGCAAGAGCCTGATGAAATACACCATTGATCAGGAAGCTTGTGTAGGATGTACTGCATGTGCCAGGGCCTGCCCTGTAAATGCTATTAGCGGCGAACGCAAACAACCTCATACAATCAACCAGTCGATCTGCATCAAATGCGGCGCATGTATGGAAAAATGTAAGTTTAATGCCGTACTTCTGCAGTAATGATAAACTTTTAAAACACTGACTGAAATGGAAACAGTTAAATTCACTATAGATAAAAAGACCATAGAGGTTGAAAAAGGGACAACCGTTCTCAATGCAGCCAAAAAGGCAGGAATCGACATTCCCTCACTTTGCTATTTCAGCCTCGACGGCATGAAGATAGAAAACAAACCCGGTGGTTGCAGGGTTTGTGTAGTTGAGGTAGAAGGCAGACGCAACCTGGCTCCTGCCTGTGCAACAGAGGTAACCGATGGCATGGTGGTAAGAACCAATTCCATGAGGGTTCTTAATGCACGCAGAACCGTTCTTGAACTAATTTTAAGTGACCACCCCTTTGATTGCCTCGTATGCGCTAAGTCGGGAAATTGTGAACTGCAATCGCTGGCGCATCGCATGGGCGTTCGCGAAATTCCTTATCAGGGAGCCCAGTCAACTTACCGCAAAGACACCTCCCCAAGCATCATTCGCGATGTGGATAAATGTATTATGTGCCGCCGATGCGAAATGATGTGCAATGATGTACAAACAGTTGGAGCGCTGTCAGCTATCAATCGTGGTTTTATGGCAGTAGTGGCTCCGGCCTTCGAAATGAATCTCGAAAAATCGCCCTGTACCTATTGTGGACAGTGTGTAGCTGTTTGTCCGACAGGTGCTCTAACCGAAGTTGACCACACCCGCGATGTTATTTCGGCTCTGGCCGACCCGACTAAAACGGTTATTGTGCAAACTGCACCTGCAGTCAGGGCTGCCCTCGGTGAAGAATTCGGTTTGGAACCCGGCACATTGGTTACTGGAAAAATGGTGACTGCTTTGCGCGAACTGGGATTCGACTATGTGTTCGATACCGACTTTGCTGCCGACCTCACTATCATGGAAGAAGGCACAGAATTACTCGACAGGCTTTCTCGTTATCTCAATGGAGATAAAAGTATTAAGTTGCCTATACTCACCTCATGTTGCCCGGCATGGGTGAACTTCTTCGAGCACAACTTCCCTGAACTTAAGGATGTTCCTTCTACTGCCCGCTCACCTCAGCAAATGTTTGGCTCAATAGCCAAGAGTTATTTTGCGAAAAAACTGGGCATCGACCGTAAAGACCTCGTTGTAGTGTCTATTATGCCGTGTCTGGCCAAGAAATATGAATGCCAACGCGATGAATTTAAGGTAGATGGCAATCCTGATGTTGATTTTTCAATTTCTACGCGCGAGCTGGCCAATTTAATAAAGCTTGCCAATATCGATTTCAATTCTCTGCCCGATGGCGACTTTGACCATCCGCTGGGCGAATCGACCGGAGCAGGTGTAATTTTTGGTACCACAGGAGGTGTAATTGAGGCTGCAGTAAGAACAGCATACGAATTGCATACTAAAAAACCTTTACCCAAAATTACCTTTGAAGAGCTTCGCGGATTGGAAGGATTGCGTTCGGCAACCATTGATTTTGACGGATTGAAATTAAATATCGGTATAGCCCATGGATTAGGTAATGCCCGCAAGCTTCTGGAGGATGTACGCGATGGCAAATCCCAATTCCACGCCATTGAAATTATGGCCTGCCCTGGCGGTTGTATTGGTGGAGGTGGCCAGCCCCTGCATCATGGCGATGCTTCTATTCTGAGAGCTCGTCAAAAAGCCATTTATCAGGAAGATGCCAATAAACCCATCCGCAAGTCGCACGAAAATCCTTATATCATAAAACTTTACGAAGAATTCCTGGGCAAACCACTCAGCGAAAAATCTCATCATCTGCTGCATACGCATTACTTCGACAAAAGCACGCAGATTATCGTCGAGTAAGGTTTTAATCAAAAACTGAAAATAGAAACAATCATGGCTATCATAAAATTACCCGAATGCAAGGTGAATCAGTTGAAAGAGATTTGTAAATCTTTCAACAACGACAGCGGCGAACTGATCAACGTTTTGCACAAAGCTCAGGATGTTTTTGGCTATCTGCCCGCTGAAGTGCAGGAAATAGTGGCCAAAGAACTCAATGTTTCGGTTGCCCATGTCTATGGAGTAGTGTCCTTCTACTCATTTTTCACAATGACTCCCAAAGGGCGTTATCCCATAAGCATTTGTATGGGAACTGCCTGCTATGTAAGAGGAGCAGAAAAAGTACTCGATGAATTCCGTCGTGAGCTGGGTGTTCAGGTAGGCGAAAGCACACCCGATGGCCGCCATTCTCTGGCTTGTCTGAGGTGTGTAGGTGCTTGCGGACTGGCTCCGGTAGTGATGGTCGGCGAAAAAGTGTATGGCCGAGTAGCACCGGAAGATGTCAAAGGAATCCTCGCCGAGTACGCAAACCTCTGATTTCACTCATTTTTGTTCAGGTTTTGGTGCTTAGCCGCATTCTGCTTTATTGCAGATGCGGCTTTTTCTTTGTTAAACCTTTGCCCTTTAACACCTTTCCATAACTTTACACTTCCAAAAATTAAAAACAAACCGCTTATGAAACATGTCACGAGATTACTGATTTTCATCCTTATTTCTTTTTCTGGCTTAAGCCTTTATGGAGGGCAAGACCAGGAAAGTCGTCTGATGCGCTTTCCAGCCATACATGGTTCTCAAATTGTTTTCAGCTATGCCGGCGACCTATATACGGTTGAGCGTAGCGGCGGAATAGCCAGAAAGCTAACCAACGACCCGAACGGGTATGAGATGTTTGCAAGATTCTCACCTAATGGACAATGGATAGCTTTCACGGGCCAATACGACGGAAATACAGAAGTGTATGTAATGCCTGCCCTGGGGGGTGAACCTCGAAGGTTAACTTTTACTGCCACCCTCGGCCGGGATGATATTTCCGACCGCATGGGACCCAACAATATAGTAATGACCTGGCGCGATAACCGTTCGATTGTCTTCAGGTCGCGTAAACAGAGTTTCAATGATTTCAAAGGACAACTGTTTATCGCAAATTTGGAAGGAGGTATTCCGGAAGAACTTCCCTTGCCTTCGGGCGGTTTCTGTTCATTTTCACCGGATGGCACACAAATGGCTTATAATCAGGTTTTCAGGGAATTTCGCACCTGGAAATATTACCAGGGCGGAATGGCCGACGATATCTGGATTCATGATTTTAAAACCCGGCAAACCCGAAACATCACCAACAATCCTCACCAAGATATATTCCCCATGTGGTTTGGAGATAAAGTGTATTTCCTCTCCGACCGCGACCGGGTGATGAATCTTTTTTGTTATGACATGAAAACCAATGAAACCCGCAAAGTCACTCATTTCACTGATTACGATATCAAATTTCCAAGTCTGGGTGATGATGCCATTGTGTTCGAAAAGGGTGGATATATCTGGATATTCGACATAAAAACAGAAACAGCACAAAAAGTCAGCATTATCATTGCCGATGATTTTGCCTCAGGCCGCATGCAATGGATAGATGCTTCAAAAAACATTGGTTCATACGATATAGCGCCTAACGGTAAAAAAGCAGTATTTGGTGCGCGAGGGGATATATACATAGTACCTGCAAGCAAAGGTGTAACATACAACCTAAGCAAAACTTCGGGTGTGCACGAGCGCAACTTAGCCTGGTCGCCTGATGGTAAGTGGATTGCATACATTAGTGATGTATCGGGCGAAGATGAAATTTGGATAAGGCCAGCAGATGGCAAGGGAGAACCTATTCAACTTACCGACCTGCGTGATACTTATAAATACGAACTTGCATGGTCACCCGATAGCAAAAAAATTCTGTGGTCTGACAAATTGCAACGTTTGCAATACATTGATATTGAGTCAAAAAAAATACATCTGGTGGAGCAAACCTTGGAAGGAGAACTCCGCAGCTTTGCATGGTCGCCCGACAGCAAATGGATTGCCTATGTAATGCCCTCTATTCGTTCAACAAGCCGTATTATAGTTTACAATATTGATAATCAACAAAAAGAATTTATTACCGACCGGTGGTACGATGCCACTGACCCCTCTTTCAGCCCTGATGGCAAATATCTCTATTTTATATCAAGCCGCAGTTTTAATCCCGTTTACTCCTGGACCGAATGGAACCATGCCTACGTCGACATGCAAAAAGTTTACCTGATACCCTTAAGGTCGGATATGGCCTCTCCCTTTGGTCCCCAGGCAAATGAGGAAACCGGAGATAAAAAAGAATCCTCACCAATAAAACAGGATAAAAGCAAGGCCGGTAAAGAAGAACAATCGCAGGTTAACGTAAAAATTGATTTTCAAGGCATATTTGATCGTTCGGTGGCCCTGCCCATAGAAGATGGCCGCTACTGGAACCTGGCTGCCACAGATGATGGAGTTTGGTATGTGAGGGCTAAAACAGGACAGCGGCAGCCTGCACTTAATTATTTCGACCTAAAAAAACAAAAAGAATCAGAAATTGCCAATACGGGAAGCTATGTATTGGCGCCCGATGGGAAAAAAATGCTGATAGCCATGCAGGGGAAATACGCTATTGTAGACTCCCCTAAAAATAAGGTACAGGTTGACGAATACCTCGACTTAAGCGGAATGCAAGGCTATGTAAACCTGAAGCAGGAATGGGCACAGATATTCAAGGAATCATGGAGGCAGATGCGCGACTTTTTCTACGACCCCAATATGCATGGCGTAGATTGGAAGGCCATCTATGAAAAATATGAACCTTTGGTGAAATTTGTTAACAATCGCAACGATCTCAATTATATCATTGGAGAAATGATATCCGAGCTTAATGTAGGGCACGCTTATGTGGGAGGAGGAGATAAACCTTCACCCCAAAGGATAAAAACCGGATTGTTGGGGGCACGACTCAGTAAAGATCCTACTTCTGGATATTTCAAAATCGAAGAAATTTTGCCCGGGGAAAACTGGAACTCCTCATTGCGCTCGCCCCTGACAGATCCCGGACTCAACATCAACCCTGGAGATTTTATCCTCGAAGTTAACGGTGAATCGACCGCTGCCATGAAAGACATTTATGCTTCACTTGTGGGTATGGCCGATCGGCAGGTAATCCTTACGATTTCGTCGAAACCCGATCTGTCCGCTGCAAGAAAAGTCACCGTTACTCCCATAGCCGACGAATCAGGACTTTATTATCTGAAATGGGTAAGAGGCAATATTGAAAAGGTAGAAAAGGCAACCCATGGTCAGGTAGGCTACATTCATATTCCCGACATGGGGGTTGAAGGACTTAATGAATTTGTAAAGTATTTTTATCCTCAACTCGACAAACGCGCACTTATCATTGATGACCGCGGCAATGGAGGCGGTAATGTATCGCCCATGATAATAGAACGACTTCGCAGAGAGCTTTCCACCTTTAGTGTGCAGCGTAATGCGGGTGTAAGTACCCGTCCCTCGCAACTTCTCTGGGGACCTAAAGTTTTACTTCTCGACCGCTATTCAGCCTCCGACGGTGATTTATTCCCCTATCAATTTAAATTTCATAAACTAGGTAAGACCATTGGGCAACGTTCATGGGGAGGAGTAGTAGGTATCAGGGGTAGCCTGCCTCTCATCGATGGTGGGGTATTAAACAAACCCGAATTTGCTCCATTTGATGTTGAAGGAAAGAACTTCATCATTGAAGGATTCGGAGTAGAGCCCGACATTGAAGTATTCAATGATCCAGCCAAAGAATATGTTGGAGAAGATGAACAACTGAATAAAGCCATTGAGGTGATTTTGGAAGAGCTTAAAAACTGGCCTGAAAGCTTTCCCCCCGCCCCTCCTTACCCCGATAAAAGCAAATAAAAACAGTTATTCCTGGTAAACAATAGAGGCTGCCCTGGAATGGGGCAGCCTCTATCATTTTGAGTGACCAGTCTTTATTTATAGAATGAACTTTAAGGCAAAAAGAATGGCTAGAATCCACATCATAGGAGTGATTTCCCGGAAACGACCCGTAAAGGCCTTAAGCACCACATAAGAAAGCATTCCAAATGCGATACCTTCGGCAATACTATAAGTAAGAGGCATCATTATGATGGTAAGAAAAACCGGGATAGATTCTGTATAATCATCAAAGACAATACGTATTATGGGACTCATCATGAAAGAGCCGACCAAGACCAATGCAGGTGCAGTGGCGGCTGAAGGAACCATCAAAAACAGGGGAGCAAGGAACATTGCAATAAAAAACAGGAAGGCTACAGTTAGTGATGTCAGCCCTGTACGTCCCCCTTCAGCCACACCCGCAGCACTTTCTACGTATGTGGTTACTGTGCTGGTTCCCAAAATAGCGCCTGCTGTT
>DDBO01000136.1 GCA_002332755.1 Bacteroidales bacterium UBA2030
TTACGTGCAATTTCCATTGGCATATCAATCAATTTTTCATTATAATAAAATAATATTTTCCTTACTTTTAATCTTGCATTAAATTTATTGAAAGAATAATATAAACCGTGTGCAATCTCGTCTAGAGTAAAATCGCAAAGATTAATAGTAATTAATATATTATTGGCTTGCCTGCAAGTTCTTTTGATAGCATTTGATAAAGTATACCGACTTATTGGAGCTATGTTATAAATTGCGTAAAATTCTCTATCTTCTACAATGAAGCAGTCAGGGTTTTTGCGATTGCCAGGTCTATAAATAAGCAATATTGTTTTATTAAAATTATCAGCAAGTATTTTAGCAGAATCTATATTTTCCGTTGTCAACCTTTTGCCTAAATGCTTGTTTGCCCAAACTGAACCACCATTATCATTTCTATACAGTAAATCATAGTTAAATGCAAATACATTATTATATGCAAAAATCATATTTTTGCGCTTAACAGCTGGTTTATTTTGTAGGTGAAGATTTAAATGCGGTTTCAGCGATTTATATATCCATTGGGTAGCATTTAGACAGGCTGAGAAAGGAATAATATAGTCTAATATATCGTCAGATATATCCGTATGGTCATGATCTATTATAATATTTACCAATTGGGGATTACCAGCATTCCAATTAGTATTGTTGACAACAAAGTTGCTCAGATGTGATCGTAAAGTATTTAAAAGTTGAAATCTATAAGTTGCCGTATTAAGATAAGGGTTATCGAAATAAGTGGGATGTTTAGATTTACAGGCTATATGCAATAAGACTGATAGTGGTGTGTCAAGATTATCGGCCGCCTGATGCCATTTTATAGGTTTAAACTCAATAAAAACTGCAGGTAAAGGGAATGGGTCTTCTATTTGGATAAATTCGATTTGTCTATTCCATAGATCAACGTGTTTTATAAGTTTATTATTGTCAGCATCAGCAAGCGACAAAATATGGTCAGCAAGCGCGATGTATAGTTGTTCAATCATTTATTATTTTTTTAATATGGTTAGTAATATCATTTATTATGATAGACTCCAATGCTTCGGATTGGCCCATATACTGGCGTTTGGGCATAATAACTCTGAATTGGCTTTTTCTTGACAATGCCATATTCTTCCACATATCACGTTCGTCTCCTTTAGATTTGTAATACATGCTCCAGAAATAGCTTCGCATGCGTTTGGTTAAAGGAATAGTAATAATTCCTCCTTCATTATGTATTCTGGCATAAGGTTTTCTGGCATCGCCGGCTGTAAGAAGAATGCTGTTGTTATCAATTTTTTCCCAGATAATAGTATCAGCCAGCCCCGAAGGGTTTTTGCTGCGCAATATAGGGTATCCATCAGGATTTTTTTTAGGTTTCCATCGTACCAGATTCTTATCGCGCCATCCTTGCTCGTGAAACCTGTCTTTATAAAAATTTTCGGCTTCCTGTCCGACGATTGCAGGAACTTTATCAAGCAGATTTACAAGCTTTTTTAATTTTTCCTTAATTTTTTTATCATCAAATGGCATAATTTATCAAAAATTGTTGTATCTTTGCAAAACCACAGGAGAGTCCGAGAGGACACTCCCTTCGCCCCGGGGCAAGCCATAATGGCTTGCTCCGGGTGTTTTATAAAGCGTCCTTAAGAAATTGTAAAAGTTCATTAAGTTTCTTTTCCTTAAGCAATGATAAATCCACTGAAATTAACTTATGTTGATAAAGAAGTTGAATTTTTCTAATGGTGCCAAATCTTTGAATACCTATATCCAAAAAGCCTTTAATAATCTCAACCGGTTTGTTTCCGGATATTCTGATTAGTATATTTTCTAGTTTTTGCCGCTTGGCTTGTTTTATTGAGTTAAAAATTTGATGCCTGATGTCAGGAGTTACAGGTGTTTTAAAATCCCACAATTCATTATTTTTAGTAATAATCATTGCATCGGGATTTTTTACTCCCGGAGTATTATCAATTGGCATTAGCCTAATTTGTTCTCCATACTCATCAGCTAATATGCGTGCAATGGCCAAATTTGCCTTTAATTCTTGTTTACCATGTGACTGGTGCACGTCTACCCAACCCGTATTTTTCGAGCTGGTGTATATACGATTAAAGTTATTGGGAGCCAACAAGGACGCCTTACGAAGTATATCGTCGGGGGCTTCTTTCCAGTAAGGATGTTGTAAGGGAAATATAACGCCATCAAGTGCCGGATTCGAGGCAAAACCCTGTTTTACCATATTATCCCATTCGCTTCTGCCCTTGGTATCGGCTGTTGAACGCAGCAAATCAATTGCTTTATCGCCATTGCTTAAGTTTGGTGGGGCTTCGCTCAGTGGTTTAATATAACATCTGCAACGCCAACCATTAGGTGGATAAATGAATCGCCAGGCAGGGTCGTTGGCTGCCAATTTCATATTATGCAGCATAAGGTGCCCTGGGCGAACATGACCATCATCCCGGGTTTTATATTGCCATGTGGGAAAAGTATCTCCATTGGCTACCTGTCTTCGGTAATCGGCAATTCTATGACCGGTTATCAAGGCCTGGTCATATTCGGTTCTTAGCCAATCATTTCGGAATGTTTCCAATATAGATGTGGCTAATTTTTTGAATTCATCAAATGAACGGGCATTGCCATTATCATCAATTAGGAGTTTACTCAATGCGAGGGTTTCATGATAATTTTTAGCAGCTGCAAATCGAAAGCAATTTTGTTCGATGGCTCTATAAAAAGCAATATTATCTTGGCGGGCATAGTCAGTTTTGAGATTAGCAAGGCTTTTATCAACAGCCTTCATAAATGCATTGGCAGTTATTTTAACTGTAGGTATGTCAACGTTAATAGATTTTTTAAAGACTTTTTCAAGATAAGAGTTTAAGTGCCTTTTCAAATCATGAAAAGTATCGTTTAGTTCATCATTATTATTATTGTTATCATTGGCATTGAGAAATCTTTCATTGCAATGACTGCAATAAATGGTTTCTAATTCCTTTTGTAAAGATTCCAGATGCCCCGCTGCAGCGGGGCTAATCAAAAAAAATCATTTTTTGCGGATAACGTAGCATTACGAGAGCCTCTTATAGGATAGCCCTGATCGATAAAATATTTTGGGTCTACATCATAATATTGTAATACCAATCGGTCTCGTTCGGTTTGTTGTTCGGGTGTGTAAACTATTTTTTCGTCCCAATCGAAACGATGTCCGTCAATGGGCCAACCATGAATTTTAAGCCGGGGAAATAATTCATTATTTACAAGATCGCGTATAAAATCAGCATCTCTCTCGCAAATTCGGTTGAGGATTGTCAAATGTACATTAGCCTGGCTATAACTTGAGCCATTATCCATAGTCATGGTTTGCCCAAGAATGGCTTTGCTGATTTCGAATTCAGCTCTGATAACTCTTCGGTCATACACTTCGAAGGCATCTCCTCTCGAAGTTTCTTTTATCTCTATGGAAGTGCCTTCCGGGAACAAACCCCAGGCAGCAGCACCCATGTTTTCGAGCATGGAGGCTATTTTATTTTGTTCAGTTTTATCGCGCGAGCTTGTATTCGCTATGCGAATAGGCATACCGAAAATTTCAGCAAATTCATCCCAGAAGGCGAGAATATATCGCTTAGAGATAGCAGGTGGACAGCACTTGAGTAATAAACCTAAAGAATCATCATTAACATTAATGAGCCATGGATAATATTGAGGTGTATTATATGGCAATCCTTTATTCCAGTCATCATCAGGGTTGCGGATAAAGACTTCGAGTTCTGGCGATACATGTTCTCGTGGAACAAGCTTAGCATATAAAAATCCGGGTTTACCATCGGTGAGGGTTGGAGGTCCTAATTCAATGAGACTATGGCCATAGAATTTACTGTCAAGAGCAAGGCTTATAAATTTTTTAAACCATGAAGCTTCTAGAAAATTGGTAAGATCGTTGTTCTTTTTTCCGTTTTTATCTACAACTTTGAAATCTTTCTGCAATGTTGCATTCTTGCGGTTATGTTCTATCGCACCGCTAAGATGCCCATCCAATAGAATATCATCATATATAGCATAAAGAGCGCGGCGGCGTGGATTATCTGGGTTAATGGCTGCCTGATGAGCTCTTCTCCAGGCATCGATTTTCAATTGAGTAAGTTGTCGGGCTTTTTGTGCAATTTCTGTGAGCAAGCCTGCTTTAGCTTGTATATCTCTGAGGGATAGTTTTCTGAACTTATGACCTTGATATATAGGTGGGTTCTTATGTGACATGGTATTTATTTAAAAGTATGGGTTATGTTTAGGACGAGAAGAATAACGCACCGGTGTTGCATAATTTTCTGATAAGGGGCGTGGTAAATCAGGAGTAATGTTGCCATTGGCAACGTCTTTGAGCCATGATAATGCATCATCATATCTCTGTCGGCGAATTTCAATTCCCATACGCCCTGGCAGATGAGCATGCAGATGGTATAGGACTAAATCCATAATAACCATAAGAAGCATTTTATTTCTGTGCTCTCCTGTGGTATTAAAAATAGCTTGACAATCGTAGCGTTGACTCAAATAGGATTCAGCTTGTGATATAGCTGTTTGCTCTGCCAGCTGACGGTTGGCAGCCGAGCTTTGTTGTACCAGTAGTAAGTCGTCAGGGGCTATAAGCATTTCATAATCCTCTTGTGTAATAAAAGCCATTAGTAAATAGATTTATGATTACGTAAACCAATCTGAATATCGAAATTTTCCACCCTTCCTCTACGCTGAAGGATAAATATGGCTCCCTCATCGGCATCCGGCCCGTCATCATGCACTGCTGAACCTTTTTGGAAGGCAAGGGTTTGCTCAATCCCCGTAATCATATGAGCAGATGTTTTTCGGGCTTGATTATAAATTACCAATCCTCGTTCCCAGTAGGGAGCAATAGCTGCAATTCGACTAAATTTATCAGGTTTGCGACGGGTATCCCCTCTTATAGGCAAATAATAACCTCTAATACGAGCTTCTGCTTCAAAATCATCGTAGAATGTATCCTGCATAAATACCTCTTCCATATAAAACTCAACTGCTGCAATATCGCGTGTTGCCTCATAAAAATCATATATCCATTTTATAGCTTCTGTAAGGGTTGCCTGTTTTACAAATGCATCGATACAATATAATTTTAATCCCTTTTTACCCCATACCTTTACTGCCTTGAAATCGTTTGTCGTTTTTGCTTTATAGCTTGGGTCAAAATAACAAACGATATGGTCCATCTCAGAAAGTTTTGGGATTTTGCCCCATATAATCCATTCTCGCTTAAAAATTTTTCCTTTTGATACAGGTTTATGAAAAAATTCACGCATGGCCATATAGTAACCAATACGTTCAAAACGTCGTTGTAGTTGTTCGCTGGTGTATTTTTGGTGCCATGCAGGCTTTCCTGTGAAAGTTCCATCGAGCGTAGCCATAACTTTTGAATGCCAAATGCCTTTTCGTTTTGGGCTTCCTTCTTCTATATCGCCGACCAGGTGGGCAAGAATAGATTTTTGATGAATACGGTTTCCTACAACAACCATACGGCTTTTACGAATGTCCAAAGCGTTATAAAGAGAGCCCAGAATCCAGTCGACCACTTTTTCTACCCTGTCAGGATTTTGAACTATTTCATCGTCATCAATATCATCTATTACGCAATAATTAGGACGTTTCTCTCGCAAGCGTAATCCCCTGGGGCTTTGACCCCGCCCATAAGCTCGAAATAATATATTATCGGTAGTTATAAATTCGCCATCTTCCCAACTGCCAAGCTTTTTTTGTTTTCCAAAATCATTAATATATCGTTGATTATATTCAAGCTCAGCTTGAAGTTGTGAAAGTTGCATGCAGGCATCTGTTTCATTTTTGCCCACTATTATCATTCCGTTGAGTTCTTTGTGGGCTTTTAGGAATAGAGGGATTATTATATCGGCATGGACACTTTTGGCGTGTTCTCGAGGCCACTCGAGTATGGCAAATATATTAGGGTCTGATTTAATTTTTTTAGCAGCATCTATATGAAAATCAGCACATGGATCTGTAATATAATGAGGGAAGTAGTAAGAGGCAAATGTTTCATAGTCATTCAATAATTTCCCAACTCTTAGCCTGGCGTTATCAGATGACTCTGTTATAATCAGGTTTGTAGCCGACTCTACTGCGGCACAATGTTCTTTCCATTTTTGATATAGAAGGGCATCTGCTTTCATTGTGCCATTTTTTCGGTTACATATTTATCTTGATAGCGTGTAACTTTCTTAATGAATTCTAAGTCGCAATCTTTATCTTTTGCAGAAATCTGTTGAAGCCAATTGCCAAAACGCATAAAAACTTCCATAATAATAACCGGAGTATCCTTCTTATCCAAACGTTCGATAGTCGAGGCAAGTTTACTTAGGGCATCAGCATCAACATTACCTGAGGTGGAAAGCATATCATAAATCTTGCTCAATACTTTGTTTACAAGTTCGGTGCGAGTAATAGTTTTAGCAGCCAGTTTTTCTTTCCAGGCTTCTTGTTCTATCCACCGCTGCAATGTTTTTGGAGTAATATTCACCCTTTGGCAAATATCTTTTTGTAGCATACCATTCATGAATAAGATAAATGCAAGGCTCTTTTTGTTTTCATCTGTTTTTCTGCCCATTGGTGACATATTTACTGCAAAATTCAATTATGCTGTTTCGAGTATGAAATCTTGTGTTATTATATGTTATTGGAGGCATATTATAATGTAAGTTATTTATAATTAGTAATATGTAATTTGTAAAGTTATTATTCTTGGATTTTCTTTGAATCTCCAATTGTAATGTTCATAATGGCAGGAACGCGATTTAAGGTAAGTGATGAATCGGTCAATGATGCCGGCTTTCGTATACTAACCGAGGGTATCGATTTTACATCTTTTATAAAAAATCCTGTAATGCTTTGGCGTCATGAAAGGTATGACAGCCGGTTGCTACCTATTGGAAGATGGGAAAACCTGAAAATTGAGAATGGTGCCTTAACTGCTGAGGCGGTTTTGGATGAATTTGACCCATTTGCCAAACAAATAAAAAGTAAGGTAGATCAAGGATTTATAAATGCATGTTCGATTGGAATACAGGTATTAGAAGTATCTATGGACCCCGAACTTATGTTGCCTGGGCAAACAAGGGGTACAGTAACCAAATGTGTATTACTGGAAATAAGTCTGGTAGATATACCAGGTAATAAAAATAGTGTAAGGCTTTACAAAGATGATAAAATTATAGCATTATCAGCAGGAGAAGACAATGCAATAATACCTATTATTAACAAACATCAAATAAAAATGAAAAGTATCGCTCTAAAACTTGGGCTGCCTGAAAATGCCACTGAAGAACAAATTTTGCAAGAAATTGCTGTATTACAAAATGAAAAACAAGCCTTGGCAGCTGAAAATCTAGAATTGAAAAATAAAGAAACGATTGCTCTGAAGGCCCGGGCCGAAGAATTAGTGAATGAAGCCATTGCTGCATGCAGAATAACGGCTGATAAAAAGGAATCTTTTGTTAAGTTGGCTTTATCGGATTATGAAAGTACGAAAGCCCTGCTTGAGGCAATACAGCCTGTTAAACGGCCAACCGAAATGGTACAAAGGAAACCTGTTTCTCTCAGCACAGAACCGAAATCGTGGGACGACCTGGTGAAATTAGGCCGCAAAGAACTTGAAAGGGTGAAACTTGAGCAACCAGAACTTTACCGCAATCTTTACCGTGAAAAATACAAACGTGAAGTAAATATTTAAAAATTTCTAAAAACTGAAAAATGAGATCTATTATTTCATTAGTAATCGCACTTCTTTTTGCCTTTTTTGTAGGAGGAGTTACAGGAATTATTACAGGACTGCCATTAATTCCAATTATTGGTACTCTTTTGCTGGGTTCATTCATTCCACGTAGTAAAACAGGTGTTTTAATGGATACCGTAATGGTGGAGATATGGACCGGCGAAATGCTCAACCATTTTCGCAGTGATTCGTCATGGATAAATGAAATTCCCAGCCGTGATGAGCTTGTTAATAATAATGTGATACACCTGGTAGATGTAGGGGCCGACCCCGAAGTATTGATAAACAACACTACTTATCCAATAGCCGTAGTGAGTCGTGAAGATGAAGACGTGGCCATCTCATTAGACAAGTTTGATACAAAAAATACTGTAATTACTGATGATGAATTATATGCTATCTCCTACGACAAGATGGCCAATATAATTACCCAACATAAGGAGGTACTGGAAGAAAAAACCGCGGATAAGGCTGCACATGCGCTTGCACCATCAGTGGATAGTGCTGAAACGCCAATAATACTAACAAGTGGCACCAGCAATGGAGAAACTTATGCCAGAAAGCGACTTATACCTCAGGATATTATACGCTTGAAGAAAAAACTTGATGACCTGAAGGTGCCCAAAAAAGGAAGAATATTGCTTTTGTGCAACGAGCATGTGCAAGATCTTTTGATGGTGGATGAAACATTTGAAAAGCAATATAAAAATATATCCGAAGGAACCGTATTAAACATGTACGGATTCAGAATATATGAATATCCAACAATGCCGGTTTATAAAGTAATAAGTGGTGTATTGACCAAAAAAGCCTTTGGAGCCGCTGCTGATCCGGCAAATGACCAAGCCGCCTCTATTGCTTTTTATCCACAGCGAGCTTTCAAAGCCAAAGGAGACCTCAAAATGTATTACAGCGAGGCGTCAGGCGACCCTGAATACAGACGTAATCTTGTAGGTTTCAGGCTTTATGATATTTGTCTTCCTAAAAAATGGACCGGCTTTGGCGCTTTAGTTTCTGAAAAAGTTTAATTACATATGAGTAGATGCGGGATAGATCAGTGGCTAGATCAGCGGACTCATAATCCGCAAGTCGGGGGTTCGAATCCCTCTCCCGCTACCAACCCTTATCAAACATTAGAGCATGCCGGCATTTGCCTTAAAAATATAAAACTTATGAAAATGAGGGAACCCCTATTGGCAAGCACCTATGGTTCGTTAAGTTCGATTACTGGCATGATTGCCGGAGTAATTAACTATCAAAGCATCTTCGAAGCTATCTTACTTGGTGGTATGGGGGCACTGGGCGGTCTGATAATGCGATGGGTTTGGGTTAAAGCGACTAAATATATTAAAGCAAAATGCAAGTAAGCAAGAATTTTATAATTCAGGAATTTGTAGGGCCTAGTATGTATAAAAAATGGGGCGATAAGGCTATTTGGTTTGTTGATTCAAGAATTATATCTCTTGCTCAATTTATCAGAGATTATTTTGATATGCCTATGACCATAAATAATTGGCATATAGGGGGAGAATTTACTGAGCGAGGTTTACGCGACTTTGCATCAGAAATTGGTGCCCAATATAGTCAGCATCGTTTTGGACGAGCCATTGATTTTAACTTATCGAATCTTACCCCTGATGAAATTCGAAAAGAAATTTATAAACATCAGGAAGTATTTATGATCAACGGCCTCACTTGTATTGAAGCAGATACACCAACATGGGTGCATGTTGATTGCAGATATACTGGGTTGAAAAAAATTCTAGTTGTACCATTTAAATAGTGGTTTATCATCATGAAAAAGCCTTTTAAAGAAACAGCTGTCGGTAAATTTTTAAATCAAAATGCCCCTGGTGTTTTGGAGCTTGTAGGAGATGTATTTCCACCCGCTAAGCTTATCAGCAAACTTGTAGAGAAAGAAATTCCACAAATGGAACCTGAACAAGCCAGTGAGTTCAAAAAACTTCTTCTGGATTATGAAGAAAATGAACTTAAGGCTTATCTCGCTGATGTAGCTGATGCACGCAATATGAATATTAAAATCCAGGAAGCTGCATCAGCAAGCTGGCTTGCCAAAAATGTTGGATTTATAATTGATATAATAATTGTTGTATTTACAATAGGGCTTGCATTACTGCTATATTTCCGCCCCATCCCAAACGGAAACCGTGAGATTGCCTATGCCGTCCTGGGTGCACTTTTAACGGCACTCAGCACTGTATTGAACTTTTATAGAGGATCCTCAAAAGGGTCTGCTGATAAAACCGATGTTTTACTAAAATCATTCAATAATTATGAAAAGACTGACAAGAACCGAGCTTATGGAGGAAGCAGCTAAAGTATTTGATCAATACCCCGATGTAGAAAAAGTAATTGCTGTAACAGATGGCAATATCTTTTTGCCAGAAGCAGAAGGGCATGCCAATTACCATGCCCGTGTTAACGGACACACCATAATGATAATTTCTCGAGCTGAGGTTATTCAATTTAGTAATCTACCTGCCGAAAATAACCCGGTCTCTAACCTCGAAGATTCTAACCCAAATCCTGTGCCGGAAAAGAACCCAGATGTGCAAACACGTGTAAAGAAACAAAAAGAAGCTGAGAAATTAGCTAAAACCGGAAATCGTTTAATTGACACTCAAAACCACATTGAGCAATGAATGATGTTATTATTGTAAAAGGAAGCGGTGGTCTGGGTCGTCGCACTGAAAGCCAGGATGGTATCAGTGCACTGCTTTGCAATGGTATACCAGTTAATGGTGGTGTGCAACCTAATACATTGTATCTACTCGCATCTGTCGATGATGCCCTTTCCTTACAGATTACTCCTGAGTATGATCTAAATAACGGAATTCTTGTATATGAACATATCAGTGAGTTTTTCAGAATGAATCCAAATGGCACCTTGTATCTTATGATAGCAGATATAAATAGCACTTACACTGATCTAATTGAGAATATTTGTAAGAAATTACTCAGAAAAGCTCAAGGGAAGATAAAACGTGTAGGTGTGGTATGGAATCCGTATGGTAGCGTTACAGTGAGACCATTCGAAGCAGGTTCTCCACAGATAGATGCAATACTATCTGCACAAACTCTATATCTTTCAGAATTTGCTGCACATCGGCCTGTATTTTTTATCCTGGAAGGTAAAAATTATAGCCCAACGAGCACACCATATAATATACGTGGTTTGAATGCTGAAGGCGTTATGGTAGTGGTTGGCCAGTCGATTGTCACAGCAAATAAGCATGCAAATTATGCATCTTATGCTGCTGTAGGCACAGCACTTGGAGCAAGATCTGCAGCCGCTGTAAATGTAAAGCACAGCTGGGTTGATAAGTTTAATTGTTATGGGGGTAGCTTAACGGTTGCCGGAATAAACGGGGAGAAAATTGATGATATCTCAGATGCTGTGCAAGATGCTATAGATGAAGCCGGAGCACAATTCTTTAGAACCCATACAGGCATATCTGGCTATTATTTCAATAGTACTGCCACTGCAACATCAGCCACATCAGATTATGCATATGCCGAGAATGTAGAAACCATGAACAAAGCTGCACGACTTGTGCGAGCAGCACTTTTGCCATATCTTGAATCACCACAAAAGATCGATCCAAAAACAGGCAAGTTATCAACTGAAGTGGTTAAGCAGTTTGAGACGATAGGCAAACGAAGCCTTGAGGAAATGCTTCGCAACGATGAAGTATCAGGAATTAATGTTTATGTAGATCCAGACCAGAATCTCCTGGCAACATCCAAACTTGAAATTCAATTTGAGATAATTCCCACAGGAAGTGCATCTAAAATTATTGCCAAATTAGGATTTAAAAACCCATTCTAAATATGGAAGGAACCCCTTTAATCAATGGCATCAGGCATTCATGGGCTAATGTGCGTGTAAATATTATGGGCCGCACTGTGCAGGGTATATCTGCAATTAGCTATGAAGATAAAGTTGAAAAAGTAAATAACTACGGTGCCGGACAATATCCGGTTAGCCGCGGTCATGGCCGCTATGAAGCATCAGCCAAGATAACCCTTAAACATTACGAGATAGAAGCTATACAAACTGCTGCCCTTGCCACAGGAGTTACACGTTTGCAGGATATTGCTCCTTTCGATATCGTAGTTTCTTATCTTAACCCTAGCGACAAAATTGTTACCCATATTATTCGCAACTGTGAATTCACCAGCAACAAGCGCGAACTTAAAGAAGGAGATTCAAATTTTGAAACGGAATTCGATCTGATTGTATCACATATTGAATGGGGGAACTAACTATGACCAAACCTAAAGCAGTTACTGAAGCCATGATAAGTATGTGGAAGAAGCAGTATGGAGATGTGTTTTGTCTTACCATAGAAGCTGAAGGAGATGATAAACCTGAACTTACAGGCTATTTTCGCAAACCCAGCCTGGAAATTTTATCTGCGGCTTCTTCGGCATCGAACCCTATTCAGCAAGGGAATATCCTTTTCGAAAATTGCTGGCTTGGAGGTGATGAGGCAATAACTACAGACGACGAAGCCCGTATGGGGGCTATTGCCCAGTTGGCTAATCTTTTTAAGCCCCGTATAGCCTCATTAAAAAAAATTTAAGTTCGAAATTAATTAACTCAGCAGATGGTGTAGATGATTTACGCAAGGTGGCAGCACTTATCAGGCAACAATTCAGGGTAAATCCTTATAAGCTGAGCGACGAAGAATTTTGTAAGCTTGGAGCTGAGGCCTTATGGTTAAAAGAATACGACATTACAAACTTCAAAGAGGCAGTCAGAATTGGTGTTTACGAAGCTTTTGCCGGTAAAAAATAGACTTTTAATTGGGCCCGAATTTCTTGAAGTAATAACGTAAAATTCTATAAAGCAAGTAGAACCCAATGGCATAGATACTAATAGCAAATAAATACATTAAAGTTTCCATAATAGATGAATAGCACTGCAAATATAACCATAAATTTAGAAGGTGATATTTTTGTGGCTATTAATGAGCTGAAAATGCAGTTCGATCGGCTCGCCAATACGGTTATAACAATGGAAGGGAAGGTTGAAACGGCATTTCAGAAAATGGATGAGGGAGCAATTCGTGTTCAAAGTAGCCTGAGGGTACTTGCTTTTGATGCCATTAATCGATTAACAGACACGTTTGGACAGCCGTTCCGTGCGGCAACAGATGCCGTATATGCATATGATAAAGCATTACGTGAGCTATCAGCAATTACATCTGTTTCAGGTGAGGCACTCGATGGTATGGGTTCAGCAGCCAGGCAAATGGCCAGTGAGTTTGGGGGTTCATCTGCTGAGCATCTGATTACCTATCAGATATTATTATCGAAATTAACTCCTGAACTTGCAAAAGCGCCGGATGCCTTGAATGCTATGGCCCGCATAACTTCTATTCTCGCTAAGACAATGAAAGGCGACATTAATGGTGCTGTAAATGCAATCACAGCCGCCTTGAACCAATATGCTATTGACCTCAATAACCCAAGGATAGCAGCTCAAGCAGCCCGTGATATGATGAACCAGATGGCTGCTGCTGCCCAAATAGGTGCTGTTGAAGTGCCATCTGTAGCAGCAGCATTGCAAGAAAGTGGTGCAGCCGCAAGAGCAGCTAATGTATCGTTTATCGAGACCAATGCAGCACTTCAGGTGCTTGGAAAATTTGGAAAGGAGGGAGCAGAAGGAGGGGTTGCATTAAGGAATGTTTTGGGAATTCTTAATCGCCAGGATTTTTTGCCAAAGGAAGTAAGAGAACGTTTGCAATCATTGGGTGTTGATATTACTGCCCTTGCCGACAAAACGCGTCCATTGGCCGACAGACTTGAGTTGCTTAAGAGAATTGTAGGGACCAACCTCCTCAGCGGAATGTTTGGAACCGAAAATCAGGTAGCAGCCCAAGTTCTAATAGAAAATACAGATCTTATGCGGCAATTTACTGCCGAAATTGAAGCAGCCGGGCCGGCTGGTGAACAAATGGCGAAAACGATAATGGCAAGTTATGAAGAGACACATGCCCGCATATTGCAATTTTTTGAGAATCTTAAAATATCTGTATTTGGTATTACAGGGAATCTTCTTCCATGGTTGGATATTATATTCTCTCAGCTCGGCAATATTTTGCACCTTGCACCTGGTTTGATGGCAATGGTAGATGTATTCAGAATGTTAGGCTTAGCAACAAAAATGCAGGTTTTGTGGACAACCATACTCAGTGGTGTTACGAAAATTCTTACCGCTGTGCAATGGGCACTTAATGCAGCCTTCTCTGCCTCCCCAATAGGCTGGATTGCCATTGCAATTGGTGCACTAGTTTCAGCCTTTATTTATGCATGGAATAAATTTGAGGGTTTTAGAAAATTTTTATATGGATTATGGGAAAGTTTCAAAGCTGTCTTTCTAAATTTAGGCAAATTGGCCGTCAATGTGCTTGGAGGTATCGGCAATATGCTTGTCGGAATATTTACTTTTGATATCGATAAAATAAAGGCTGGATTTTCGCAATTCAAAAACGCGTTTGCAGACTATGGTAAAAGCATTGCACTTTCATATAATATTGGTGTTGAAAAGAGCGAAGCCCGTGATGCCACAAAAATAGCAAAAAAGAATGATGAAGGCAAAGAATATATGCAACCCTCTGTTGTTAGTAAGCAGCCGGCAAACCCGTTTCAAAATGCCACTGAGCAACCCTTGGTTGCCACACCCTTACAACCATCATCAGAAAAATCGACGGGTCAAACACCAACAGGTAATGTATCTACACGTAATATTAACGTGAAAATAGAAAACCTGGTTGGTAAAATTGAAATTGTTACACAGAAAATTACTGAATCACCTGCAAGGATTCAAGAATTGGTGAAAGATGCTCTGGTTAGTGCTGTCAGGGATACGGAGGTTATTGTATCATGAACGGAGAAATAAACATTCCAAATCTGCTGAGATATGTCGGTATAACAGGCTATATGCCACAACTAGGTGAGGCTATAAAACGTATGTTACAGGCTGATGATGCATTATCTTATAAAGCTGCTGCAAAAGATGCAGGTACTGCAATATTTTTTCCGGGTTCTTTTTTTGCTGATCTGCCAAAGTTTATGCCTTTGCTTTTAAAGGGTTTTGATGGTAAAGAGGATTTGCTTCTGGATTCGGCTACAGTTAGCTTTGCAACATCTAAAAATATAGTTACGACCAAACTGCAAGGACGCAATGGAACCGTTAAAGAATATATTGCTGATGGCGATTATACTATCAACGTTAAAGGAATCCTGGCCTACAATGGTGTACGCTGGCCACGTGAAGATGCAATGAAGTTGCGTGAGTTTTTAGAAGCCAAAACATCTTTAGAGATTGCCCATGAATTACTTAATGCATTCGGAATTTATGAAATTGTAATAACCGACTATAACTTTCCTGAATCACCTTATATAAACTTAATCCCTTTTACATTTTCGGCACTTAGTGAGCAGAAAATTGAACTTAAGATAATGGAATGATGGTAACTTGTTCTGAAATAACTATTGGTAAATTGGTATTTAACTACTTGCATGATGCTGAAGTAACTGCCGACTGGGAACAACTTACCAATATTTGCACAGTTAAGCTTCCGGCAAATCTGTCTCTCAATAGAAATCGTTTACGCGATCTTGTAAAGCCGGGTGACAGTGTAGCAATTAAGGCAGGTTATAATGGTATCTTGCATGATATATTTAAGGGATATGTTGCAGGCATTAGTCCCAAAGTTCCTATCGAATTCAGATGCGAAGACGATATGTACCTTCTAAAACAATCCACGATTAATGACCATATTAACAATTGCAGCCTTTCAAAGTTAATTAAAAAACATTTCAATGATATTGAAACAGATGCCGTGGATGCCGAATTAGGTAATTTCAGGATGGAAAACCTTAACCGTGCAAAAATTCTCGAAAAACTCAAAGAGCTCGGGATACATAGTTTCTTTAGGCAGGGAGTATTGGTAATTGGAAAGCCTTATGACCCTGCTTTTTCGCGAAAAGTAACCTTTCACCTTAATGGGGAAAAATGTAATATTATTGAAGATAATCTTGAATATCGACGTGCACAAGATGTTAAACTCCTTGTAACCGCAATCTCACTCTATCCTGATGGTAAAAGAAGAGAAGTGAAAATTGGTGACCAAGGCGGAGAGTCGCGTACTCTAAATTACTACAATTTATCAGTTGAAGAACTTCGAAAAGCAGCTGAACGTGATTATACACGCCTTATATATGATGGATACAGAGGTAGTTTTTCAACATTTTTAGAACCTTATGTCAGACAGGGGGATATTGTCGTATTAGAATCACCCGAGGAATCTGACCGTACAGGTGCTTTTTGGGTAGATAAGGTGGTGTATAAACTAAGTAATGATGGATTCCGACAGGAAATAAAATTGGGGCCTCGCGCATGACATTACAAGAAGCTATACGCATTTTAAGCCAAAATGATAAATCAAACCTTCAGGTTGCTAAAGTAGTTAAAGTTACTGGCAACATATGTACAGTTGATTTTGAAGATGGGAGGCCATTATTAGACCAGGTGCGCCTTAAAGCAGTGATCGATGATGATGAGAATGCTTTTTTAATTATTCCAAAAGAAGGCAGTTATGTTCTAATAAGTCCTCTCGCCGGTAATAACGCCAACCAAATTATTGCTGCTTACTCAGTGGTTGAAAGACTTGAGTTAAAAATAGAAAGAACCTTGTTTAAAATAGATAAGGAAGGTTTTCTTTTATCTAGGCAAAACGATAGTCTACAAAATGTTTTAAGCGATCTAATTGATGCTATTAATTCCATTACGGTACCTACAGGAACCGGGCCTTCAGGAACGCCTATTAATTCGCCTTCTTTCAATAACATCAAATTACGTTTGCAAAAAATACTAAAAAATGCTTGATAAAAATAAACTAAGAAAATCTATAGAATCAGCATTTCTTGAAGCAAAGGCCAAAACCGATAATCCTGAAGAGGCTATTGAAGTTTTGTCGGAGCAAATAGCCAATGCTATTGATGATTATATCAGGTCATTAGATATAACCTACACCTCAGGTCTTATTGCCGGTACTTATGCAGTTACAGGAATATTCAATTATACATTGTCATAATGAAAGATATTTTACTTGATTCTATGAATGACCTTGCAGTTAAAAATGGTGATTTTGATATTCAGCATTCTGATATTCAAAATGTATCGCTGCTCATGATCTCAGAAAAAGGAGATTTTAAGGAATCACCGGCTGTAGGTATAGGTCTTGTAAAATATCTAGATAGCCCGTTTTCAGGCAAACAAAGGCTTCAATTTATACGTGAAGTCACCCTTCAGATTGAAGCCGATGGTGGAACTAATACTGAAATTCAAATGGATTCCTCTGGTAACATAACTGTCAGAACTACTTACAGATGAAAACGATAACCGCCCGCAAAAATCAAACTATATTCGATATTGCACTGCAAGAGTTGGGCAGCATTGAGGCTGTTTTCGATATAATGGCTGCCAATTCCTTCCTACGGCCAGATAAAACTATTGCCGAAGGACAGATAATATATATTCCATTAGAAATTATCAGACCGGCTATAGTCGATTATTATCAACGTAATGGTATTTACCCAGCCACCGGTAATGGAGAGATTATCGAATTAAGTCCAGAAGATATGGTAAATATAACACAAAAACTAAATTATGACTTGGATAATGGTCCAACATCGTTTTACGGAGTAAGAATACCCAATCTTAAGGGAGATATAACGATCCAAGTTAATTATGCTATCCCTGATAATGAAACGAGGATACACCTCGAACAAAGTCTTGATGGAGAAAATTATTCAATAATAACAGGAAGCTCCCAAGAACTTGATCCTTTGCATGCAAGTTACACCTACAATTTATATGGCCTACTAACCAACTATGTTAGGCTAGTAATTGATATATGCAATACAGGAATTATAAAAGAAATTATTTATAGAGTATAATGGCACGAACTATCGCTGAAATTTATAATAGTCTCAATCAAGTAAAAGCAAATATGCAAGAATTGCATGCATTTGTTGTTGACAACAAACCAGGCAATACACTGGATAATGCAGAAACCTTACTTGCCGATATGTCAAACAAAAGCAAGGTTGCGATCTGGCGTTTATGGTTATGGCTGATGGCAGTAGCATCGTGGATGGTAGAAAAGCTTTTTGATATCCATAAGGAAGAGGTAGAAGATATTATAGCTATGAAAAGACCGCATACATTGCGCTGGTATGCAGAAGAAAGCAAGAAATTTCAATATGGTTATAGTCTAGAATGGCTTGGTGATACTTTTGGTTATTCTGCTGATCAACCAGCTTCAAAAATTATCACATATGCCTCGGCTTCTGAAGTTGGCGATAAAGTACTTATTAAGGTTGCTACTGGTGAACGCCCAAATATTAAGCCATTATCCACAACTCAATTATCAGCATTTAAAGACTATTGGGCTAAATGGAAAGATGCAGGTGTAAAACTTGAAATAGTATCTCTCCCCGCAGATGAAATAAAAGTTAATATGAAAATTATACGCGACAGAATGATACTCGATAACAATAACAGGCTTTTAAGAGACTATAACATAAACCCAATTGAAGATGCTATTGTTTCTTTTGGTGCCGGACTGGAATTCGACGGTATATTGCGTATTTCTAAATTGGTTGACGCAATACAGGCTGCCGAAGGAGTTATTGATGTTCAGATTACTGATGCATGGCACAGGCCCAGCGGTGGAGATTGGAAACCGATAAATATGAGCGTGATGCCAGCTTCAGGTTATTTTATTTTAGACATAGATAATAGTCATATTATTTATGAAGATGAAATCAATGTGCCCATAATCGATTAATTATGTGGAATTTCTCTTTATATAAAGTTATAGTCTTGTTATTGCCACCGGCATTAAGGCGCACGCGAATGAAGGCTTGGATAAAAGTATCAGTATCTTGGTTACATATGATAGTAGAAAGTTTAAAGTCATATAGATATTTTACAAAGCGTGATATTAGTATGACGCCGCAGATTGCCTTTATAGAGAGATTTCTTAATACACGTTATGGACATACTGATATATTCATTGGCGAAGGTTTTAACCTTGGCCCGTGGATATGGAATAAAGAACCTAAAGAGGGAGAATTTGACTTTTTTGTTGACGAACCAGATAGTTTTATATTCAATGATATTGATATTGTTAATGTTAGTTTTGTTGTAAATATACCTTTCACATTGCAAGATGAAGTTCAGCATATTGCTGCAATTGTTCAAAAATATAAATTACCCGGTAAATCATTTATAATTCAAAAATATTCAACATGAAGCGATTACGTAATTTAGATGGAGGCTTACCATTAAGACTTACGGATTTTGATATCATTCAAGATAATATCATTGATGCAGCCGATTGCATTATACAAGGGCTTCTACCTGGAGAAACTAGTATTATACTGAAAGGTTTATCAGTAAATGTAGGATCTAATGTTAATGTACAAGCTGGATGGTTATATCATAATGGAGAAATATTCTTTGTCCCGCAAGCCAGTTTTAATTATGATGCATCAAAAATCCTATATCTAAAACCGGCTTTTATTACTGAAGATGCAAGAACTTTTAAAGATGGCAGTGTCAAAGATGTTCATGAAATAAGAAATTATGCTGTTGGTTATGATATTTCAATACCATCAGGAGCAGTTAGATTTGATGATTTGTATAGTTTGGAGTCACTTCTCAAAACTAAATTGCAGGCTAATTTAGGAATGGGAGCCAATCTATCAGCATTTATTACTATCCCTTATGATAGTGGATTTAGTCCTGCAACATCATTAAATGGAATTCTTTTGCTAAGTAATTCATATAATGTATTAATGCTTCATGGTGCTTTTTATGCACAAACTAGTTATGGCAAAATAGCCACTTTGCCAATTGGCCAACGACCATCAGGGGATGTAGTTGGTTTCTTTTATAATGGATCTGCTACTCCGGCAATTCTAAAAATAAAAACAAATGGGGAGATTCATGTTGCAAATGCCAGTACCAATCACCCAAATTACATAACATTTACATTTAATCGTGTATTCGACAATAATGTTAGTTATAATCTGCCCGTGACAGACCCTCCCCTTCCTGATAATTGATTTAATGTTTTAGAGATAATAAATTCTGTACATTTCGTTTTATTAAATTTGTACAATTTGATTTGTCGATTATACTTACTGCCTTGTTTTGCTCT